>JAHFCG010000092.1 GCA_023249615.1 candidate division FCPU426 bacterium
GCCGATATGATAGCGCTGGAAAAGGGCTCGTTGGGCGCTCGGGTAGGCGTCCAGAACCTCCTGCATCGTGCTGTCTTTTGTAATCTTCATGGCTTGGGGCATTATTTCTCTCTCCTCAACTTTAAAATGCGCGTCTCACGACAACGGATAAACTCTAATCTTTTCAGGTGTTTATAGCAAGAGTCTCCACCCCGGGGCTTAGATTTTCAGGCAAATTTCGACATCCTTTGGTCCCTCCCCCCGGGATTTGATCCCAGGGGCCGTTGTGGGGCGGAACCGAAAATTTTGAAACCTCAAAATTGTTTTAATCCTACGGTCCTCATGGTTGGAAAGGGTTCAAGAAAAGAAATAAAACAGGAATATTTTTGTCAAATTCCTTTTAAATTGGGTTATAAAAAAGGGGCTATTTGTGCTGAGGAAAACGAGAAACAGGGGACTTCGTGTTTAAATTGTTCGAGGGTGCCAGCCTCAAAATCGCCAAGAACCTGATCCGTGTCACTCATGCCCAGGAAAGTTTGCAACTGGTCAAGGAAAAAACCATTTCGTCCATTGACGCGGATGGCCTTTTAACCATCGTTGTGGCCCTCAATGCCTGCAACCTGATCGAAACCATGCGCTCTGATTTCATTTCAAGGGACATTGACCCCATCGAAGGACAGGATATTGTCGACGATTATGTTTACGAAACCCTCCGGGTTCAAACCTGGATCACTTTTCGGGACGGCGCGGACCACATGGATAAATGCCTCAAAATCCTGGAGCTCGCGGAAAAATTAAGGATCCACTGGATCAGTGATGACGACCCCAAGGGACCCGGACCCCGCTATTATTGCGTAAAGGATGTTTTAAGACGGTTGGGAAACGAAAAGAATTTCGAGCTTCACGATGTTTTATTCGAGTTCACCTACACCCAGCACGGGGAGTTCATTAAATATTTCAAACTGCTTTTGGAGCCCACGAGTCCCCCGGAACCCGCCGCGGAAATCTCAACGGCCGATGAAAAAACACCTGACCATTCCGAAACCCACGCTTCGGAAGGCGCTCCCGCCCACGACCATCTCGAGGACCAGGACCCCGAGCCAACGGCTTCCTAGCCAGGATAAATCACCGGGAAAAACCGAAAAGAAAATCCTTTTTTAGCCACAGATGCATGGGATTCATTGGATGGAAAAATGATAAGACTTTAGTATTTTAAAAATAATATTTATTTTGGTTTTCTTCTTGTATACCCAGACTTATCCAATGCATCCCATGCATCTGTGGCTAAATAGCCTTGGGTGTTTTTTATCTCAGGAGCACCAGTTCGGGATAGGCCACCTGATCGGCCCAAATGATGGCGTTCTGTTCATACTTAACGCCCAGGGCCTTCGCGGCCTCCAGGGAAATTCCCAAAACAAGAAAACTGGGTTCCTTCTTCCAACGGCCCGAGGGGTCTTCGCCCCAACCCTCCTCAAAGACAAATCCTGTTTCTTTAAGATCCTGTTTTAGATTTTTTTGAGCCCGGACATTGAGGTGGGGCTTGGCCGGCTCCCCGTAGGGGTTATAAGCCGTGAGGAAGGCGGCCGTGAGGCAGTCATGACTCTTCATCAAGTCATTCAAATCCGCCGATTTCTTCCGAACGTTAAAGACAAAATCCTTCGGCGGAACACCTATCCTATAGTTGGCCGTTCGGTAAGCGTTAATAATGGTTCGCGAAACCTTGGACTTTAACACCGGTCAGACCTTCCCCAATTCATTGATGTAAAAACTTTCAATCCATTTCATCCGCACACCGTTTTTGGCGGCATTGATCATTGCCCGTCCAACCAGGCGGGTAGTTGTAATGGATTTTGGAAAAATGGTTTTTAACAACGGGATGATGGGCCTCAGGACGCCCAAAACAATCTTCAGCCATTTGTTTTTCGGAACAATTCCGTCCAGCGGCTGGATAAAACCGGGTCTGAATAGGTAAACCGCCTTGAAGGGCAGGTTTAAAAGGACGTTTTCGGTTTCCCCCTTTACCCTCGCCCACATAATCTTTCCCTTTTCGGTACTATCCGTGCCCATCCCGGAAACATAAATGAAGGTCATCCCCGGGTTTTGTTTGGCTAAAACCGACGCGGCCGCCATGGCGAAGTCAAAGGTAATATGCCGGTAATCCTTCTCGGACATTCCCAGGGAGGAAACACCCAAACAGAAAAAACAGGCGTCGTAATCCCTAAGTCGTGATTCCAGGGATGAGAAATCCGTGAAGTCCTTGTGGACAACCTCGGTTAGTTTTGGGGCTTGCCCTCCGACCTGTCCCTCGGAGTCTTGACGAAGGGGGAAGCCTTGGCGAAGGAGGGTTGTTTGTCCCGTAGTCCCCCGTCCTATGGAAAGAATCGCCGTGACATCGGGATCCAGAAGGCATTCCCTTAGAACACCCTGGCCCACCATGCCTGTCGCCCCAAAGATGATGACTTTCATTTATTTGGACCTCGACTTTTTATTCCACCCCAAACGAAACTCCACGATGCTCGTTATCCTTCACCAGAGTTACTAGAATCTACCCAATAAGGATGGGCTTCTCTCAAGCAGTTGATGGAAGTTTCGGCAATTATCTGTCATTGCGAGGAAGCCCGATTTCCGGGCTGAGGAGGCAATCCAAACCATTCCACAACCTGCAGTTTTTGGTTGGGCATTGATTGCTTCGTCGGCCTAAAGTCTAGGTCTCCTCGCAATGACACCAGGATAAAATAGGTCAACGCACTTCCGCCTTACTTCTTTTGGCTTCAAGTTCTTCCCAACGCTTAAAAAGAGTTTCAATCCTTGCCTGGCCGGCGTCAACCGTCTTTTGATGCTCGAGAAGTTTGGAAACATCCGAGGCGATCTTCGGGTCCTCGAGTTTGGCCTTTGCCGTTTTCAATTCTTTTTCGGCGGCCTGGATCTCAACGTCTATCTCTTTGAGTTCTTTTGATTCCTTAAAAGACAAGGCTTTCTTGGGTTTTGCCTCAACCACGACCGGTTTGGGAGTTTCGTCCACTTTCCCCTTGTTTTTCTCCCGCTGTTCTAGCCTGAAATCCTCCCATTGGGACAGATCGGCGAAGAAATCGGCGTTTCCCTTGCCATCCAATGCCAATATTTGTTTGCTCACCCTGTCCAATAGATAACGGTCGTGGGTTACCAAAACGAGGGCGCCGGGAAATTCCAAAAGGCTTTGCTCCAAAACCTCAAGGGAAGGGATATCAAGATCGTTCGTCGGCTCATCCAGCAAAAGTAAGTCGGCTGGTTTCAGCATCAAACGGGCGATTAGGACCCGGGACTGTTCCCCGCCCGAAAACTTGGTCAAGGGACGGTCCAACTGCTCGACATTGAAAAGAAAACGGGTGGCCCAGCTGGCCACATGAATGGGACTTCCTTTATAGAAGACATAGTCGCCTGATTCACACAAGGCTTTGCGCAGGGTCAGCTTCAAATCCAACTGGTCGCGGTGCTGGTCAAAGGTCACCACCCTCAAATTTTCGGCTTGTTTCAGGGTGCCGGTATCGGGGTGAACCTCCCCGGCGAAAAGTTTCAAAAGGGTGCTTTTTCCGCTTCCGTTTTCACCCAGCAGGCCAAGTTTATCGCCAGGGGTCAAAAGCAAATCCAGGGGACCAAAAAGTTTCCGTCCGCCATAGGTCTTGGCAACCTTGGATGCCGCCACAAGCCTTTGGGTTTGGCGCTGACTGCCCGAAAAATCGATGTCCACGCTTTTGCCCTGGGAATTGCGGAAACTGAGTTCGTCCAACTCTCCCATTAAATCCCCTGCCCTGTCGATGCGGGCCTGTTGCTTGGTTTGACGGGCCTTGGGGCCCCGGCGCAGCCATTCGATTTCACGGCGCACCTGATTGGCCACGGTGCTTTCCCTTTGGGCCTGGGAATTGAAAAGGTCTTCCCTCTTTTCCAAAAACTGGGTGTAGTTTCCGGTGTTCCCGAAATAACCCTCAGGGTAGCGCTTATTGAGTTCAATGATTCGGTTGCCGACTTTTTCCAAAAATCTTCGGTCGTGGGTCACCACCAGAAAGGCGAAATTCAGGTTTTCCATAAAACTCTCAAGCCAAAGAACCCCTTCCATGTCCAAATGGTTGGTGGGTTCGTCGAGGAGAAGTAAATCGGGCTCACGAAGCACCTGCGTCAGGATCGCCAAACGTTTTCGCCATCCGCCCGAGAGTTTTGAGACCTGCTGGTCGGGGTTCGTAAACCCGGCTTCTTCCAGGCCCTGGTCGGCCCGAATGTCGACTTCCCAATCCTCAAGACCCAGGTCACTCAGGCCCTTAAGAATGGCATCCCTGACCGTACAACCCTCGGCGGGTTGCTCAAAATGATCCCTTTGGGCGAGGTAGCCCACTTTTAGGCCTTTGCGGACGGACATGATTCCACTGTCGGATTTTTCCTCACCGGCGAGGATTTTGAGCAAAGTGGATTTGCCTGTCCCGTTGGGGCCGATCAAACCGGTTCGTTCTCCCTCAAAGAGGCCGAGCGAGAGGTTCTCAAAAAGGGGCCGGGCCCCAAACGACTTGGATAGATTTTGACAGCTCAGCAAAATTCCCAATGACATTTCCTAAAATTCAAATTAAAAATAAGGCAACCGCCGATAACGACCGATTAAGGCCGATAACGGCTAAATCCTTCAAAAAAAAATCCTTATCGGCTTCCATCGGGTTTGATCGGCGGCAAAAACCTTTCTTCTTGTTAAGCGATTCAGTAGGGGCAGGGCATGCCCTGCCCGTACAACGCCCAGGTTCTGCAGACGTAAGGGCGGGTCTAAGACCCGCCCTTACAACGACCGATTTCAGAAGGGGGCAAGAATAAGGGGGAAAAGGGGAAAATGAAAGGTTATTTCGAGTGAATCAAAGGTGTTTTCCCTGAAGAAATCTGGCTCTTTCCATGGCGATTTCCGCGAGATCCTTCCGTCCGGATTTTTCAAAAACCTCCGCAAGTTTTTCATAAATGGCCGGGTCCTGCGTCCTTCTTGCGGCGGCTTTTTGGAGTACTTGAGCCGCTTCATAGTAACGGTTCCCCGACTCGTAAGCCGTCGCGAGGTTAAAGAGGTAATTGTCGTTATCGGGATCAAGGTTCAGGGCTTTTTGGAACGCCTCCGCGGCCTGATCCGGCTGGTTCAGGATAAAGTGTGCCCCCCCCAAAACGGAATAACTGTCCGGGATGTTCGGCTCGAGTTTGACCCCCTCCTTCGCCTCCGCCAGGGCCCCTTCTCCATTCCCCAGCCTTTGATAGGTCATCGAAAGATTCTTGTGGGCTGAGGCGATTTTGGAATCCAGGGATATTTCGGTTTTAAATTCAAGAGCCGCCTGGTCCAGCATTCCTTTCTTCATCAAAACCAATCCCTTTCCCTCGTGAGGCGCGGTTTCCTTCGGCCCCAGGGAAATCGCCACAAAGTAGGTACTCAAGGCCTGGTCCCACATTTCAGCGCCCTGGTAGGCGGCGGCAAGATTGGTATAGGTCATGGCCGAAACGTTGGGTGTTACGGCCGCCACCCTTTCCCAAAGGGTAATGGAATTTTTCCAGATCCCGGCTTGAAGGATGGTCATTACCCAGAGCACCGTCCCAACCAGAGCGGACAGCTGATAAAACAAAGCCCGTCTTTGGCCAAGTGCCGAGGCGGTAAAACCTCCAAGCAAAAGAAAGAGGCCAAGCGTCGGAAGATAAGTGTAACGATCCGCCGCCATTTGGCTCCCTACCTGAAAAAAACCTGAAACTGGCGCCAAGGTCACCAGGTAAAAAATCCAGGCCGTTGCAAGGGCCGGCCATTGTTTCCGCCAAAGAAAACAAGCCAGGGAAATCAGGAGGGTCAAAACAAGCCCGATCAGGTTTCCGGCGGAAAATGGTTTAAGACCAATGGGAAAGGGGTAAAAAGCGGCGAGGTTTACCGGAGCGGCAACCTTCATCAGGTAAAAAACGATTGAGTGGAAAACATTCATCAGGCGGATATCCACCGGCATCTTTTCAAGGTTGGGCATGGCATCCGCGTCGCTCTGGGCGGAAAAAGCCAGAACAGCCGTTAATAGTGAGAGGGCAAAAAATGGAATCTTATCTTTTAAAACCAAAATCGGATGGGATTTGAATCGGCCAAGCGGCCAATAATCAAGAATGAGAAAAACAACCGGCAGGGTTATTGCCATGGGTTTTGACATCAAGGCCAGGGCGAAGAACCCAAGACAAGCCAGGTACTTAACCCGGCGGGACCCTATCGTTAGGGCGTAATCCAAATAAGCCCACACACTTAGAAGAAAAAAAAGACCGCAAAGGAGATCCTTGCGTTCCGCGGCCCAGGCCGCTGATTCAACGTGGAGGGGGTGAAGACCAAACAGGAGTGCCGTCAACAACGCGCCTGGCACCAGCCGATCCTTTTCGGAGACTAAACTTAAAATCCTGAAGCTCAAAAAGAAAACCAGTCCCGTATTGAGGGAATGGAAGAAGATATTGGTGAAGTGATAAACGCGGGGATCAAGACCAGCGATTTTGTAATCCAGCGCCAGCGAGAGCCAGGTGAGGGGTGTCCAATTTCCCATAAAGAAAGTCGTGAACATCCAATGGATACTTTGGCCGTCCAGGAAGCGGATATAAAGGTTATCCCGGATGATCTTTTCATCATCCCAAACAAACCCGTTGGTCATAATTGAAAGGTAGGCGGTAAAGGTCAGGAGAACCGGGATGAGCGCGGTCTTCCAAAAGCGGAAGGGATTTAGGTTTTCGCGGTTTTCAGAAGGCAAATGGATTTATCCTTTAAAAATTTAACCAAGGATAACAAAAAAAGCCCGTCCCTTGGGAGGAACGGGCTTTCAAAAACCCGTTTTTTATTGAGCCACAACCAATAACGCCGAGAAAGCCGGCACATCAATATTGAGCGAAGCGCCCGCCGCTTTTTGTGGACCGGAGTTAAATAATCTCCTCCCCAAAGTCTCCGACAGGGTAAAGGTGCTGTAGGTTGTCGCGGCGGCTGGCAGGGCAACAGCGGTTTTCATGGCTGAATCATGGTTCTTGTTAATCAAAACCACGAAGGTCTTTTTTCCATCCCGTGCCCCGAAGGAATAAAGATCGGGCGAGGAAGAAGTGGCGTCCAGGTAATTCCCCCCGACCTTGGACCCCAACTTGTCATAGTTGCTGAAGAGCATGTGGCCGTAGAACACGTAATTTTCCCGATCCACCCCGCCCCAATCGCAGGCCAGATCCATGCCTTCCCTCATGAAGATTCCCAGGTTGAGCGCTTCCAGCAGTCCCCCGTGGAAGTAGCTCTTGCTGGCGGGGTAATATTCAGTCATGGCCAGCTTGGTGCCGGGATAGTTTTCCGCGATATATTTCTTGAGCTTCGGGATCAGCCCCACCCAGGGCGTCCAGAGATGTGGCGCGTTTCCGTAGGCGTAGCACCAGGAATCCTCGCTCACGAAGGTGTCGTCCCACAATATTCTCAGGGCGTCGAATTGCTTGGGCGTCATGACAGGGTCGTAGGCAAAATCACCCATGACGTTTACCTTGTCGCCCTTGGCGGTGGTTCCCCAGACTTCCGGAAAACCATGGTTGTCAAAATAATCCAGGAGCCTCACTCCCGCCTTCGCGGAACGCTTTTTCATTTCCTGGAGGAAATAAATGGCCTGGGGCAGGTCGCCGTGGGCCTTGCGGTCGGTCCACTTGTTTGTTTCATTCAGGCCCGAATCCCCCAGCTTATATCCGGCCTTTCCACCCTGCATGTAGTCCCAGTCGGAGCCCTCCAGTTCCATGACGCCCCAGGAAACCATTCCAACAACCTGGGCTTGAGGGTCAACGGATTTTACCATCGCGGAATAAGTCGCGTTGAGGTTCACCAGTTCCTCCATGCCGACTCCCTGAGGCCGGACGTCCCGATGATTCCATTTCCAGAGGCCGGGTTCATTGTCCATGGAGTAAAACTTCACGCCCTTCCCCGAGGCTGGCCCGAAGGCCTGAACCAGGGCCTGAACCCAGCCCTTCTGGAATTCTGGCGTGGAAGCAACATAGTTAGCGGTCGGGTCGTTGCCCCAGACGGCGAATTTGGTTTCGAGCTTCGTGGACGTGAAGCCTTTTCCGGCCCCGTTGTCCTGCTCGGCTTGTCCGGGAAAAAGGGAAAGGGGAAAAGAGGACAAGCGGCTTCCGTCTGCCGGAGGATGCTTGGCCACCCACCCGATCAAGGGGATGGTAGTCATCACCTGGGTCCCCGCTGCCAGGGAGCCCTGGCAAAATTTGTAATAACTTTTCTCGTTCTCCTTCGCACCGATCGGACTGTCGGCGGAGTTGAGGAAAAACCAGTCCAAACCCCGGTTCATGGCGTCATCCTTCCAGTTGTAGCTGGTAGTGGCGTTTCCGCCCCATCGGTTTACCGTCACTCCCAGCTTCTTGAGCCCGAGGGAGTCGAGGGACCAGCCGTTAACGCCGTAAATATAGGGGGAAATCGCGCGGCCATCCTTATCCGAAACCGAAACGGAAGCCGTCGTTTCCTGAGCCGGCATCAGGGTTACCGTGACCGATTGGGCGGCGGAAATCATCTTACCCGCGACCGAGGCCACGCCCACCACATGGGACCCTTTTCCCGGAAGCGCCGAGGCGGGAATCTTGGCCCTGCGGCCCTTCGGGTTTTTCACCACGCCGACAATCTTCTCATCCACCAACAGATTGTACTTTTCGATCCCTTCATCATTAGCCTTGTCCCAAATCAGGTTGATCCCGTCCCCTGCCCTGATCCAACCCAGGTTCTCAACCGGGGTGACCAATTTGGCGTCGGTGAAGTACATCTTGTCCATGTGGATAAAAACCGGTTTGTTTTCCGGATAGGTTTCATCCTGTAAATGAACCAGGTGGACGGTCTTCACCTGCGCGAGGTTCAACTTGGACAGGCTGGGAAAGGACACCAGCGGAATGGCCACCTTGGCCCACTCGGTCCCGATTTTTTTGCCTTCCACAAAGTCGCTGACCATCAATTCACCCGTTTCAGATCCTTCCGCCGCCCCCGTGAGGCTCAAGGCGAAATCGATCCCGGGAGCGTTGGATCTCACGAAAAACACCAGGTACTTGGCCGTGGAAATATCCATGCTGGCCCAGGAATTATTGAAGGCGATTCCTCCTCCAGCCCAACGCTTGCCCCGGAACTTGTCCTTGTCGGTGGTGATATAGGTGAACTCAAAGGAAAGACATTTACCTGTGTTGTCGCTGTCAAAAACCGTCCCCGTGAGCGACCCGGAGTCCTTCACCTTGCAGGGGTCGGGGCGCAAAAGAAATTTCCCGTCTTTGCCGGAATTGACAATGCTCACTCCCCCTTTGCCGTCCGAACCGGAGGAACCGGCCCAACAAGGGCCAAAGGGTTGAATGTCATCCGCCATCACAAGGGATGGAAGAAGGATAAGGCTTAAGAGGAATGATTTGAGGCGCATGAAGACTCCTTTAAAATTTGTAGAAAACTTAAACCACTTATAATGAGTCGTCATTGCGAGGAGGCCCTGTTTTGGGCCGAGGCGGCAATCCAAACATTCAAAAAACTGCAGTTTTTGGTTTAGTTATGATTGCTTCCTCGGTCGAAAAATCGACCTCCTCGCAAAGACAACTTTAAACCCAAAAATCGCCACATCTTAACTAAACCGCAAGAGCTTTTGTCGTCCTAAATTGGACGAGAGAAGAACCTAATTAGTTGTAGGGGCAAGACAACTTGTCCGCCATAGCCCAACTGGCGACGGCGGATGCCTTGCCCCTACTGAAACTTGTTTCGATTGGTTTTAGTGTTTAATGCCTGACCAGAACCTTCAAGGTTTGCCGGCCAAAAAACCCGCCGTTCACGTCCCTTGCCTCAACCACGGCGATGTAAACGCCGTTCGCAAGACCCACAGCGCTCCAGGGCACAACACCGGAACCGGAATTTCCCTCCACAACCGCGACCAATTCCCCCGCGAGGGTATAAAGGGAGGCCCTGAGGGTAACCGGGTTGGTTGACTTCGAGGTAAAGTTCACAACCCCATTTCCACTGGTTAGATCAACCACATTGGGCAGGGCCGAAACGATTCCATCGCCCAAATTATTGACCGGGTCCTGAACCGAAATTTGGTTGGTAACCGTTGCGTCCCCGCCGGTTCCATCCACCGAGTGAATCTCGACAAAGTATTGCCCGCTTTGAACCAATATTCCCGAATCGCTTCGGCCGTCCCAAACGATGGTCGTCCCCCCGTCCAGGGTGATGACCAGCTGGCTCGGGACACCCGGCTGTGGCGCTCCGTTATTGGGTTTTATGACGGAAGTGGAAAGTTGAACATTCTTGACGGTTCCTTTTCCCGGGTCCTCAACATAGGAATACAAATGCCGGACGATTTCCCCAGCGCTGTTGTAAACCAACACCGCGACCCTGTAAAGCGAACGGCTTACCACCGCCTGCTGGGTGGTGGTAACGACCGATCCCAGGGAGTCAACATTATCCACCTTGATGTGATAAATCCCGTTGGGGGCCGGTTGCCCGGTGTTGTTCGTTCCATCCCAGGAACCGATGAGAAGCCCCTTATGAAAAAGGTTGATCGGATCATTCAGGCTTGAAATGACGTTATCCGCCTGAAGGGTAATATCGTCAATAGGTTCCTGGAATTGCTGGGTCAGGATGGTCTTCACCAATTCCCCCGCCTCGTTATAAACCCCGATTCTCACCGTGTATTGACCCGGAAGGGTCGCGGTGGGAGTCGGGGTGAAGGTAACCGTGTGGGAAAGCGTGTTCGTTTTTGTAAAGGTGCTGGTGGAGGTGAAAGTGCTGGTCGGAGTGAAGGAGTTTGTGGCCGTGCGGGTGTTGGTAAAAGAGGGCGTGAAGGTTGGCGAGTGGGTTGAGGTAAAGGTAAAGGTCGAGGTGGGAGTGAAAACCGGGGTAAAGGTTTTGGTCGAGGTGGGTGAATTGGTGGATGTAAAGGTTTTCGTCCAGGTAAAGGTATTGGTGTAAGTGGGTGTGTTGGATGACGTAAAAGTCGAGGTGGGCGAAAAACTATTGGTTGGGGTTGAAGTGGAGGTAGGGGTCGAGGTTGAGGTCGATGTCAGGGTGTAGGTGCGGGTGTTCGTGGAGGTAAAGGAATTCGTCGGGGTAAAGCTGTTGGTGGGGGTAAAGGTCTCGGTCGGGGTGTTTGTATCCGTAAAGGAATTTGTCGGTGTCAGGGTTCCAGTGGAGGTGTTGGTCGGAGTAAAGGTTTTGGTAGGTGTGAAACTATTGGTCGAAGTGGGCGTAGGGGTCGCGGTGGGGGTAAAGGAAAAGGTATTGGTGGAAGTCGGGGTCCGGGTGAATGAAGGGGTGAAGGTTGGGGTAAAGGTTGACGTAAAAGTTGGGGTGTTGGAAGAGGTAAAGGTGAATGAAGCCGTTGCCGTATTCGTGGAAGTCGGGGTGGACGTCCAGGTGAAGGTGTTCGTGGGGGTGGGGGTGGAAGTAAAACTGGGCGTGTTGGTCCGGCTGTTGGTTGAGGTAAAGGTGGAGGTCGCGGTACTGGTGGAGGTGAACGAATTCGTAAACGTGGGTGTGTTGGTGGAAGTAAAAGTCTTCGTGGGGGAAAGGGTGTTGGTGGGGGTATTGGTCGGAGACAAGGTTCCGGTAAAGGTTTGAGTCGGT
>JAHFCG010000093.1 GCA_023249615.1 candidate division FCPU426 bacterium
CCGACACACCAACCAACACACCGTCCAACACCCCAACCAGAACACCGACCACGACTCCGACGAGGACACCCACCAACACCCCTACGCCGACTCCAACCGATACACCGACGGATACACCTACGGACACACCCACCGATACTCCAACCGATACGCCTACCCTGACACCCACCGACACACCAACCAACACCCCCTCAAACACCCCAACGAGAACACCGACCAGGACTCCAACGAGGACACCCACCAACACGCCTACGCCCACTCCAACCGATACGCCGACGGACACAGCTACGGACACACCCACTGATACTCCAACCGATACACCGACGGACACGCCCACCGAAACGCCTACGGATACACCAACCCTTACACCATCGGATACCCCAACTGAAACGCCTACGAACACAGCCACCAAAACACCCACCCAAACGCCGACTCATTCGCCAACGGTTACACCAACAGACTCGCCAACCGATACTCCTTCGGACACGCCCACCGAAACGCCTACGGACACCCCTACTGAAACACCCACGAATTCACCCAGTGAAACGCCAACTTCCACGCCTTCCAAAACCCCCACGCATACACCTACGGCAACGCTAACCCCAACCCCAACTGAAACCCCGACTTCGACCCCAAGCGATACTCTGACAGACACTCCCTCCGCGACCCCAACTGATACCGCCACGAACACCCCGACGAATACACCGACTTCCACTCCCACGGATTCTTCCACCTCGACGCCAACCAGTACCTGGACCTTTACCGTAACCTTTACTCCCACCTTCACTCCAACCCAGCCGGCATTGTTCGCGGATTCCGGGCCTAACATGCCCCCCAATTCCACTCGTCTCGCGGGGGCGGTCAATGTCCCGGTTATTCAGGTTCAACTCACCAATAACAGCGGGGAGACGGAGGATTTGAATTTCCTCCGCTTTATGGCCTCGGGAAGCGGGAACGACGCGACAGGAATTAGCGCGGTAAAACTTTGGCTGGATAATGACTCGGATGGGACCGTCAGCTTCGGGGATGTATTGTTGAACGTCTCAACCTACAGCGTGAATAATGGCTTTGTGACCTTTAGCGGGCCAATTATCGACACCTTAAATTCTTCCTCGGTGAAAAATTATCTTGTGACTTATGATTTCGCTCCCGCCGCGCCAAACGGAACCTACTTTATTGAATTGAGTTCCAACTCGGATATCGGGGGAATCGGGGAAACCTCCGGAAGGTCTTTGGATGTTTCGGGGACATTTAGCATCACTGGATCCATCACCAACATTGCCAACGCGACCAATACACCCACCAAAACAGCAACCGGCACTGCCACCAAAACCCCGACCAACACACCCTCGGCAACACTCACCGATACTCCAACGAATACACCCACTGATACCCCCACGAACACCCCAACGGCAAGCCCCACCTCCTCGCCTACCAATACCCCAACTTCAACCCCAACGGATACTCCGACCGCCAGCCCAACCAATACGGTCCCCACTAGCACCTTTACCCCTACGGACACGGCAACTTTCACCCCGACCTTTACTGTTCCCACTAACACTTTCACTTACACATCCAGCCCGACTTACACCCCGACATTGACCTACACCGATACGAAAACCTACACACAGACATTCACTTCCACTTTGACCATTACCCCCACGGCCACGGACACCTTGCCGCCTGGGACGAACACCTTCACGCCCGCGATCACCAACACCTTTACCTACACCTCAACACCGACTCTGAGCTACACGCCAACCTTGAGTTACACCCCAACCTATACCTACACCACTACGCCGACACCGACGGATACCCTGCCGGCTGGAACGAACACCTACACGCCTGTGGACACCTCAACCTTTACCCCGACTCTCACACCCACCTTTACCTACAGCGTAACGGAAACCATGACCAATACGTCGAGTTACACAAACACGCCGGTTATTACAAATACCCCAACATCGTCCCCTTCCAATACCCCCATAAATACCTCGACTGCGTCTCCCACCAACACCTCGACCTATACCCCGACGCCAAGCGCTACCGATTCGCCATCTTCCAGCGTAACTTCTACACCTACCTTTTCGCCCACTCAAACGCCGACGGATTCGACGACACCAACTCCCACAAATACTCCGACTTATACGTCAACAGCCACCCTTACATCGACCCCCACAACCTCACCGACAGATACCCCCACGGCCACCACAACCTCAAGCCCAACCTTAACACCGACGGATTCACCCACATCAACTCTCACAAGAACACCCACAGCCACCCCGACGAATACAGTGACGGCAACGCCTACCAACACTCCGTCAAATACGCCTACGTTGTCGCCGACGAACACTCCAACCGATACGCCAACCGCTTCCAGCACTGCCACGACTACCTTGACCCCGACGAATTCCAATACAAGGACCCCAACGGGCACCCCGAGCAATTCCCCAACAAACACCATGACCTCCACACCGACCTTCACCCCAACGCCCTCCTCGACCCTGACAGCCACCTCAACCCCGACTCAAACACCTTCCAAAACTCCTACGTCAACTCCCACGAATACCCCCACCCTCACCGATACCTCCACGCCGACCAATACCGTTTTAACCAACACCTTTACGCCCACGGGTACGCCGACCATCACACCGACTCCCACGAATACCGCTTCCTGTGTCAGTGAAACGGTAAGTATTTTTGATGAAAGGGGTGAATTGATCAGGTCCCTGTGCGGCAATATCCCCGTGATGGCACCCCAGGGCTTGGTCCTAACCCTGGGAACTTTTGAACCTGATCCTTCCGGCGTGGGTGGGACCCTGGTTCTTTACCTCAATGGACAGGCTTTCGCTGTTTGGGACGCGAAGGATAAAAACGGAAAGTTTGTTCCAAGCAGTTTCTATCACCTTATCGTCGAACAAACATTTACCGATGGGTCCAAAGCCCTCAGGGAGAAATCGGTCTTTATCAACTGTCATAATCCCGTCCCCGGGGTTTTACTTTCCGCGCTTCCAAATTTTGCCCAGCCGGGGGACACCATCCTGATTACCGTTATGTTTAATGGAACGCCCGGTGATGACCGAAGCAAGGTGAAGATTTATAACACCGGAGGGGAACTGGTTCGGAAACTGACGTTATCCAACGGAACCGCGGCCTGGAATTTAACCAACGAACAAGGACAGGCCGCGGCGTCGGGAGTTTACCTTCTCGTTCTGGATGGGGTTGAGGTGAACACGGGGAACCCCGCGCGAAAAATAATCAAGGTGATGATTCAAAGATAATTCAATCATTGAACATCGTTTTGGAACGAACCGAACCCCCGGAGTTCCTTCCCGTTGAATTCCTCATATACATACGCAGTAATTTGTAAGGGTGGGTTTTCTACATATTGTGGTTTTAATGGCAGCTTCCTACCAGATGCGCCAGGCAAAAATTTTTGGAAGGCCCCCAAGATGGTGCAAAAAGACTGACAAGGTATAATTACCCCGTATTGGTTGGGGGTTAGAAGAGCTGTCAATCCCCGTTAAAAAACAACACCTTTTCAACGCTTTCGGGGAAGCCGTCAACGTGAATATCCGTAAAAATTTATATCCGTTTTTTCTATTCCTGTCCCTCCTTGCGGAGCCCCATCGGGCCGGGGCCCAATGCGCCATGACCTTCGCCAATGTCAACTCCGGAACCGGCGCAGGTACGGGAATGAGCATGCCGGTCACGGTTCCCGCTGGAAGCAACGATATTCTCCTGGTCCAAATCACCGTAAGCGCCAATACCGCCCCTGTTACCTCCACCGGCCTGACTTATAACGGGATTCCCCTGACCTTTGTCCTGAGCGGAATGATCACCGTCGGCGGAACACAGTTTTACAACATTGAAACCTGGTACCTGTTGCCCGCCGGCCCGGTAACGGCCAACCTGGTTGAAACGGCGTCCGGGACAGCCGCCGCCATCAAAATGGGAGCCTCCAACTATCAGGGCGTGAACCAATCACTCCCGATCGCCTCCACCGCCTTCATTTCCGACCCCTCCCAAACCACCCACGGCGTCACCTTTAATGTCATTAACCCCAACAACATGATCGCTTCACACATCTTTTGGGTTTCCAACACCGCCACCGTGACACTTGGCCCGGGGCAAACCCAGCGCTGGAACCGGGTAACCGCCCTGACCTCCGAGTTGGGGGATGACAAGCCCACGACCACCGTTGGTTCCTATTCCATGAATTACACCCTCAGCGCCGCGGCCTCCGCCGCGATCGAGGCCATCGAATTAACGGATATTTGTGATCCCACTTCGACCCCGATCACGACCCCGACCAAAACCCCAACCCACACGCCTTCGTCCTCCCCGACGAATTCCCCGACGCGGACTCCTACCTCCACACCCAGCGAAACACCCACCAAAAGCCCCACGGTGACGTCCAGCTACACCCCTACCATGACCCCCACGAAAACCCCGTCCTTCACACCCACATTCTCCCCAACTAATACCCCGACATTCTCTCCCAGCGCGACGGCGACAGCGTCCCCGACCCATACACCGACCACCACGCCTACCCCATCACCCACGAATACACCCTCGCCGTCGTCCACGAAATCACCGACGAACACCCTGACGAATACCCTCACCCCGTCGCCGACCCAGACACCTACTCCTTCCCCGACGGCTACACCCACAAACACCTCCTCCAGGACGCCTTCCAATAGTCCAACGTCCACAGCCACCCAAAGCCCGACGATGACACCCAGCAGTTCCGGAACCGATACACCCACGAGCTCCCCCACGAATACATCCACCCCATCCCCCACCCCTACTCCGACCGAAACATCCACTAAAACCCCGACGGATACTCCAAGCCATTCCCCCACCGATACTTTGACACCCACTCCCACCTACTCGTCCACGAAAACCCCAACCACCTCCCCGACATCCACGCCGACCCTAACCCCGAGTTCGACCTTTACCACCACTTCCTCTTTCACGCCCACAACCACACCGTCCTCTAGTCCGACCGATACGCCGAGTCCAACAACCTCGCTGACCCCGACCCATTCACCCTCCAACACCCCCACGTCAAGCCCCACCAACACCTTAACGAATACTCCCACCATAACTCCAACTGAAACACCCACCTCGACCCTCACCGATAGTCCCACGGCAACACCAACAAACAGTCCAAGTCCGACTCCCTCCCCCACGCCGACCCGTTCACCCTCCAACACTCCCACGCCAAGCCCCACCAACACCTTAACGAATACCCCCACCATGACTCCAACCGAAACACCCACCTCGACCCTCACCGATAGTCCCACGGCTACGCCAACGAATAGTCCAAGTCTGACACTCACCCCAACGCCGACCCATTCACCCTCCAGCACTCCCACGCCAAGCCCCACCAAAACATCCACCCATACCCCCACCGATACACCCACAGCGGGTTCGACTAACACGCCAACCCAAACTCCCACCTCCTCACCCACCCCCACTCCGACGGTAACTCCCTCCGATTCCCCCACGAATACACCTACCAGTACTTTTACCAGCACCAGCAGTTTTTCCCACACCCCGACCCCTGCCAATACCTTTACCTCAACCGGAACCTCAACGCCAACGAACACCCCCAGCCCGACTTCCTCCAACACCCCAACCAACTCAACCACCCCCACGGCTTCACCCACCAGCAGTTTTACACCGGCCAACACCCCAACGGATTCACCGAGTTCAACTCCAACGTCAAACCCGACTGATACCCCAACCGGGACCATTACCCCGATCGTAATTACAACTCCAACCGATACCCCTTCCTGTTCGAGGAAATTCGTGAATATTTTTGATGAAAGGGGAGAGCTTATCAGGGTCCTTTGCGGAAACCCTTCAAACAACCAGTCTGAACCCCTGACTTTTACGGTTTCGGATTTTTCGCCTGATCCCTTAGGGGTTGGCGGGACCCTGATCCTCTTCCTAAACGGACAGGTTTTCGCGGTTTGGGATGTTAGGGACAAAAATGGAAATCTTCTGCCCTCCAGTTATTACCACCTGGTATTGAACCAGAAATATGATGACGGGTCTTCCTCGGTCCGGGCGAGGGATGTTTTTATTCCGAGCGAAGGGCAGGCCGCCACGGTTCAATTCTCAGTCTGGCCCAACCTCGCCCAAGCGGGTGACACGATTTTGATGACGGCTGGTTTTGCCTCCACTCCCGCGAATGACCGAAGTTCCATAAAAATTTACGCGGTCAGCGGGGAATGGGTTACCACGATTGGATTGTCCCTGGGAACCGCTTCCTGGAATTTAACCAACAGCCAAGGGCAGGCTGTTTCGTCAGGGATTTATCTGCTGGTGCTGGATGGGATAAATCCTGTCATAGGCGGGCAGGAACGGAAGACGATCAAGGTCATCGTCCTGCGTTAATCAACAGCGGTTTAGCCGCCGATGTTCCGCAATTTCTTTGTGGAAGTGTTTGATGATTTGCGGGACTATGCCACCTTATCTCTTAAACTTTCCCAATGGCGAAGTGGCATGAACACCGATAAACTCCGATTTCTTTGTTTTAAACAAAAAACAAGAAAATCTATTCTATTAATTATTGGTTTATCAATGTTAATCGGTGTTCATCGGTGGCTAGATTGGTTTTAGTCTTTCGTCCGGTTGTCACTTTCCCTTAATATGCTCTCGCTATGGAAATAATCCTCCTCCGGCTCGACCGCATCGGTGACTTTATCCTTGGCGTTCCCGCCTACAAGGCCCTCCGCCAGGCCTATCCTCAAGGCCGCATTACCGTGGTGGTTCCCTCGGACGTGGTGGAACTTGCCAAGACCTGTCCCTACTTTGACGAGGTTTATATTTTTGACGCCCTTTGGCTTCTTCCGGATCATGCCCCGATGGACCGATGGAAATCGGCCTGGAAACTGATCAAGTTCCTGAGGGCCAAAAAGGCGGGGGTGGTCATCAATTTCCGCTACCAGAACCGTCTTGATCCGCTGGTGACCGGTTTATCAGGCGCGGGGAAAAGGGCGGGGTTTGACCTGGGTTGGGTGAGCTTGTTCCTGACCGACAAGGTTTCCCAGCCTGGCAAGGAACTGCACCAATTGGATCGGAATCTTTTTCTGCTCCAGGCCATCGGTGTCACGGCGGCGGACCGTCATTTGGAAATGTGGTTTGATGAATACGATAAAAAGACCGCCGAGGATCACCTTCCGGCCCAGGAACTTTTACCCGGAACCCCGAGAATCGCCGTTCATATTGGGGCTTCCACGCCCGCCAAGAGGTGGCGGGAAGAAAGCTTCGAGGTTTTGATTCACGAGCTTCACGCCCTGACCCAGGCGGATATTCTCGTTTTAGGCGGGGAACAGGACCTGGGCTTCGCCCATGAGGTGGTGGATGGTTTGGAATGTCCCATTATTAATCTGGTAGGGAAACTTTCCCTTCGACAAATGGCGGCCTTGATTAAACACTGCCAGGTCTTTGTAGGCTGTGATTCCGGCGCCACCCATGTGGCCGCCGCGGTCGGTATTCCGGTGGTAAGTTTGTTTTCGGCGGCCAACGAGGTGGAGGTTTGGAAGCCCTGGGGCCAGAAGGTGAAGGTCTTGACCAAGCATCCAACCTGCTCGCCCTGCCGAAGCTATGAATGCAAAAGGGATGATGGTTATTTCTGCATGGCGGAAATCAAGGTGGAGGATGTGGTGGCCGAGGTGAAAACCTTTTTAGAAGAAGGGCACTAAGAATCGTGGCTTTTATTAATTTAATTTACGCCGTAAAGGACATGAGAGGGGCTGGCATCTTTCTGATTTTTACAGGAGTGGCCCTTATTGTTTTTGGAGACCGGAAATTGGCACTGAACGAGGAGAAAATTGGAAAAATATTTTTCCCGCCTGAAAAAACGGGTTTAAAGTCCAAGACTTGGAAATGGGCTCTTGGTGTTTTATTGATTTTGGTTGGGCTAAACTTATTGCTCGTGAAGGTTTTGTCGAACCCCTTCTGAGATATTAAACCAGTCTTAAAGCCTTACTTAGGGACCGGCGCGCTGGTTCCCGCGCCCCCTTCGGAAGGCCGTGGCGGGAATCACCTCATATCTTTTGTCCCCTGGTTTTTTCCAAAGTAGCGTGAAAGCGGCTTCCATGCCCTCGACAGTATGAAATTTCGCCCGAATAGGATGTAATCCCTTTCCCAGAAAACCCATTTTTGATTCACCACCCCTGTTCCTCAACAGCATTTTTCCATCCAATTCAAGGGAAGACTGGTCGGTAGCCAGGATCAGAAAACTATAGTTTCCTGATTTTGGTACCGAAAGATTTCCCGTCCAACGTGCCCAAAGGGAGGGGAAGGGAAGGGGAGGAAAATCCGTCGGGAAGGTGAAATTTAAAACCGGGTCGATCCGGGTAAAGACCTGGGAATTATTTTCAAAAGCGCTGAAGAACCCGCGGAGGCCGTAATCCAAGGGAAGGGCCTTGGGCCCCGGGGCCCCGGCGATCCGGGCTTTGGGGAGGAGGTAAAGATAGGCAATCGGGCTGCCTTCGGGGTCCCGGAGGGTTTCAATCGTTCCGCCCGGATAAAGTGTTTGATAAAGACGAAGGACGCCCTGATGTCCCTCGTCCAAAACCAGACAGAGGTTCTTGCCCCGGGAAAAGGGTTTCAAGTCCAGGGAGCCCGGTACACTTAGGGGGAAAATTTCCCCGCCCTGGCTGTAGGTTAAAAAACGGATGGTAAAATTTCCAAAAAATCTTGGACAAACCATAAAATTATAACCATCCCCCAATCGGGTTATGGATTTTCCCATCCAGGAAGCTTCAGCTGATCCCCCTCCCCGCCAGCAATCGGGATTTTTGGCCTGCGTCAGGAAATAGTCCTGGAAATTTTGCACGGCGCAAAAACCCAAAAAAATCACAAACCCTGCCTGCGCCCCCCGGGAAGTTTTCGGGGAAAATGATGTGAGGAACGCCTGGACGGTGGAGGTAAAAGCCTCCGCCGCCAAAAGCGCGATAAAGGGAACCGCGCCGAACAAACGGCTCGCGTGGCTGGGGTAAGTGGAAAGGAAAGCCGGCAGGGACATCACGAGGAATCCGATGGAAGGATAGAAATACCTGGGTTCCCTCAGGTGAAAAAGGGCCCAGCCAAAGCCCAGCCAAAACATGATTCCTGTTCCGTCATCCAAAAGCCGGTGAAAAGGGATGTTGTGCAAGGGCCATGCGTCACCCTGGCGGCTCAAGGCCAGGGCGGTTCCGGCCGCCTGATGAAGGACCCTTGGGAGGATATCCCCGGCGTGGACCCCGGAAAAGGCCCAGCATTCCATTTCCCGCGCGCCCAAACTTTGATTTTGGATCATGGCCCACCAAACCGGCAGGGACACCCCCAGGGTGGTCGTGAAAAAAACAATGAAGGGTTTGATGAGTTTTCCGCGGGCGGGGGAACGCCGCCACTCATAAACCGCGTAAAAGGCCATGGCCAGGAGAAAAGGTTTGTAGGCTTGATAGGAATAAAAACCCAATCCGCAAAAAAGACCCCCCGCCAAAAAAAAGGCCGGTTTTTGGCTTCGGCATCCCTGAAGCCAGAAAGCCAGGGCGGCAGACATATAGATAAGGATTTCGATGACAGGGTGGGCGTTTCGGCTGTAGGTGATGTGCCAACGCATGACCGCCAAAAGGAAAAGTGCGGTCAGCGCCGTTGACGGGCCCGCCAACCGGCGGAATACCCAATACGAAAAAGGGAGCGCGATGATCCCCAAAAAAACTGAGGCGCCCCAAAGGGATATTTGCGTGGCGGGGAAAAACTTGAACCAAAGGGCCAAAAAATAATAAATACTTGGGTTCCAAATCAGCAGGTGGGTGAGTTCTGAAAAAGGCCGCCAGCCCTCCCGCAGAATTTTCAAGGCTCCCCAAGCCTCGCAACCCTCGTCCACGAAAAGCCCGGCGGGGAATTCATTGAGACGGTAAAGACGGAAGAAAAGGGCGGCCGCAAGAACCAGGAGAATAAGGATGATTTCCCTTTTTTGAACGGGGGAATCGGAAAAAGAAGGGTTGCCCGCCGTCGGCCGGATCAATCGGGAAAAAAGGAAAACGGCAGCGGTGTAAAGCGCGAGTCCGGGCCAAAGGGTCCAGGGTAATTCCCGTAGGGACAAAAGGTATTGGCCGATTCCAGCGAGGATTAAAAAGGCCGGGGAAAAAAAGGCGGGTTTTAAAAACCATGTTTTTGGATTTGGTTTCATGGTTTTAAAATTCAAACCAGGAGCAATTCATCATCCTGGGTGAGAAATCTCCACTTGCCGGATTCCACGTCCAGGTTTAGCCCCCCGATACGGATGCGTTTCAACTCCAAAACCTTCAGGGCTGTTCCGAACTTCGCGTCCTTCAGGCTTCCGAACAACCGGCGGATGTGGCGGTTCTTGCCCTCGTCCAACACCACTTCCAATTTGGTTTTATGTCCCGCCCCGCCCGCGATGGAAACGGAAAAGGCCTTTAAAACTTCGCCTGAATTTTCCACGCCTTTGACCGCTTGCTTAATGTGGGCGGGAGTCACGAGCCCGCGCACCCAAACTTCATAGGTTTTTCGGCATCCCCCTGGTTTCATGATGCTGTCCGCGAGCTTGTCATTCTTGGTGAAAAGAAGAAGACCCTTGGAATCCAGGTCCAAACGGCCAACGGGTTTCCAGTTGTCCTGGTAGGCCCATTCGGGCAGGAGGGCATAGACGGTCTTGCGGTCCTTCTCGTCCGAGCGTGTGACCACATACCCCTTGGGTTTGTTCAACATAAAAAGTTTGGCGTTTCCGGCTGGTGATGGATTCAATGTTTCCTCCGATGATGGGTCACAAAAGCTTCCGGTGTAACCGCCCGTTCAGGAAAATTTTTCAGGACCTGCCCGTCCCAGGTTACAAGCGGGACATCCAACGATTCCGCGACAGCCACAAATTCGCAATCGTAGGAGGTGCAGCCTGATCGCGAGAGGAGTTCCAGGATTCGCTGATCCTCCGGGAAGTGAGTATGACTTTCGGGGAGGGTTTTGCGGGCATTGTGGAGCGCGACTTCGGCTTGTGGAAAGGAAGTTGAGCCCCGGCGAATGTGTTTGGAAACCACATTTCTGAATTCGGATATCCAAAGAATGGGAGCGTGCCAGTTTTGGTCGGTCGCCAGCAAGGCCTCCGCCGCTTTTGTTTGGGGGGAGGGGATGCAAAGCGCGGCAATAATGTTTGTGTCGATAACGATCACTCGCGGCCTTCCCGCTTGGCCTTGTCGATTTCTTCCAGGGTCATGGAACCCTTGAAAAGTTTCCTTCCTTCCCGAATTTCAGCCAAGAGTTTTTCGGTGCTCATGTAGGGATTGGTGGTTTTTTCGATAGCCTTATCCAGGATGGACAGAATTTCCTGGTTCAGGCTCCGATGGTTTGTCTCCGCCTGTTTCTTGAGAGCTTTGTGGATGGGGTCGGGAATTCCCTTCAGGGTC
>JAHFCG010000014.1 GCA_023249615.1 candidate division FCPU426 bacterium
CCTTTTTGACTGGATGGATTCAGGGGCCTTTCAGGTCAAGGTCAGCCTTCAACTTGACGCCCTTTCCGTGGCCATGGTGGTTTTCATTACCTTCGTCTCAAGCCTGATCCATCTATATTCCGTTGGTTACATGAAGGATGACCCTGGTTTTGGCCGTTATTTCACCTATTTGAACCTTTTTCTGTTCTCCATGTTGACGCTCATCATGGCCCAGAACCTCCTGGTCCTTTTCCTTGGTTGGGAGGGAGTAGGTTTCTGTTCCTACCTTTTGATCGGCTTCTGGTTTGAGGACGAGGTCAAGGCCAACGCGGGGAAGAAAGCCATCATCGTCAACCGCATCGGGGACGCCGGGTTCCTGGCGGGACTCCTGATTGTTTTTTCCCTGGCGGGAACCTTTAATTTCAATGATCTTCAGTCCCACAAAATGGTTTTTAACGGCATCTGGGCAACCATTGTCTGCCTTTGTTTCTTCTTCGGCGCGGCGGGGAAATCGGCCCAAATTCCACTTTACGTTTGGCTCCCAGACGCCATGGCGGGACCCACGCCTGTTTCCGCCCTGATTCACGCGGCCACCATGGTGACGGCCGGTGTTTACCTGGTTGCCAGGCTTCATTTCCTGTTTGTTCTCGCGCCATGGGCTTCCACGGTGGTGGCGGTCATTGGTGTCCTGACGGCGTTGTTGGCGGCAACCATCGCGTTGGTCCAGAACGACATCAAAAAAGTTCTCGCCTATTCCACCATTTCCCAATTGGGGTTCATGTTTCTGGGGGCGGGCGTCAGCGCGTACGGGGCCGGGGTTTTCCATTTAATCACCCATGGTTTTTTCAAGGCTTGCCTGTTTCTCGGGGCGGGATGCGTCATTCACGCCATGAAGGGGGAACAGGACATCCGGAAAATGGGCGGGCTTCTGAAGCATGTCCCCTTCACCAGCGTATCCTTCCTTCTGGGCTGGATGGCCATCGCCGGCATTCTTCCGCTATGCGGCGGGTTCAACAGCAAGGATGAGATTCTCTGGCGCGCCCTGGCGACTCCCAACGCGGTTTTTCCCTTTCTTCCCCAGCTTCTTTATTTCACCGCCCTGGCCACGGCCTTCCTGACGGCTTTTTACATGACCCGCCTCGTGGTGATGGTTTTCTTCGGCGAATACCGGGGCGACAAGGAGGTTTTCGAGCACCTTCATGAAAGTCCCAGGAGCATGACGATTCCCCTGTTCGTTTTGGCGCTTGGGTCCCTGGCATCGGGCTGGATCGGAATGCCGGAAGCCATCGGGGGCGGGAACGCGCTCGGGAAATTTCTGGATCCGCTTTTTCACCTTTCCACCCTCGCGCCGGACGGGGTTTCCCACAAGATGGAGCCCCTTCTCATGCTTTTGTCCTGGCTGGTGGCTTTGGTGGGCGCGGGTTTCGCCTGGTATATCTACGGATTAAAACATGTCCTGAGTCCCAAGGTTTTGAAATTGATTCCCGGCGGGAAAAGGGTTTTCGAACAAAAGTACTTCGTGGACGAGCTTTACGAGGTCACGGTGGTACGCTGGGTCAAGGGCTTCGCGGAATGGATTTCCAACCGCCTGGTCGAGCAATTGTTGATCAACCGCCTGATCGAGTTTCTGGCAAGGGCCCTCGGCGAGGCGGCGAAATTCATGAAAAAAATCCAGGTAGGCCTGGTCCGGGTTTATCTGGCTTATGTGGTGGCGGGCGCGGGATTGTTAATCTATTTGATACTGCATTAGAGACTTGCCGCAAATTTGCGCGAATGAACGCGAATTAAACATTTGATTTCGAGGTTTAAATTTGAAAAACAACCGGTTGGTTGATAAAAGGCCCCAAAAGTTGAAATTTCAAATTATTAAATGGCGCCCATTTGCGCCCATTTGCGGCGAAAGAGGTTTGTCTTGATTTTATCCATACTCATCTTCCTGCCCATGGGCGGGGCCTTGTTGGTCGGCTTGTTTCCCCAGGCAAGGGTTTCGCGAACCCTTTCGTTTCTGGTTTCCCTCGTCACGTTCGTTTTTTCCCTCGCCCTTTACGGCGGGTTTGACCTTTCGGACGGGGGGTTCCAGTTTAAGGAACAGTTTGACCTGGTGGCCAACCTGGGAATCCACTACAGCGTCGGAATCGACGGTCTTTCCCTTTGGCTGATCCTGTTGTCCACCTTTATAACCCCCCTTGTGATTCTGGGAAGTTTGAGCGCCATCGAAAAGAATGTTCGGGGGTTTTTCGCCTCCGTGCTTCTTATGGAGGCCTCAGTAATTGGAACGCTGGCTTCAACAGACATCTTCTTGTTTTACCTTTTTTGGGAACTCATGTTGATTCCGGCCTTTTTCCTGATCGGGGTTTGGGGAGGGCCGAATCGGGTGAGGGCGACCATAAAATTTGTCCTTTTTACGATGCTGGGGTCGCTTCTCCTCCTTGTGGCTCTTATTTACGTGATCCACGAGGTAAAAAGTTTTGAGTACGCCAAGCTCTTCGACCATTTCTTCCCGGAGGATGTCCAGTTCTGGTGTTTTCTGGCTTTTGGCCTGGCCTTTTTCATCAAGGTGCCCCTTTTTCCTTTTCATGCCTGGCTTCCGGACGCCTATACCGAGGCTCCCGCCGGCGGAACGGTTCTGCTTTCGGCGGTCATGGTCAAGCTTGGCGCTTACGGACTTTTGCGGTTTTGCATCCCCTTGTTTCCCAACGCGGCAAAGGATTTCGCGCCCTGGATCATGGCCTTGGCGGTTTTGGGAGTCATTCATGGGGCCCTGATGGCCTCCATACAAACGGATTTCAAACGCTTGATGGCTTATTCCTCCTTATCCCACATGGGGCTTATTCTTCTGGGCCTTTTCACCTTTTCCCTGACTGGACTTCAGGGGGGATTGCTTCAAATGATCAGCCACGGCGTTTATATGGCGGGCCTCTTCCTATTAATCGGAATGCTTTATGAAAGGCGCAAGTCGAATGAGATGGACGCGTTTGGCGGTATCGCCAAAGTTCTGCCTGTTCTTTCGACGGCCTTCCTATGGTTGATGGTGGCGGCGGTTGGGATACCGGGGTTCGCGGGTTTCCCGGGGGAGATTCTTATTCTTGTTTCCGCTTATAAAATTTCTCCCCTGCTGGCTTTAATTTCCATTGCCGGTTTTGTCCTATCGGCCTGGTACATGTTCAATTTTTACGGAAAGGTTTTTTTGGGGCCCATCAAAGGCCAGCCGCAGGACACCAGGTCCTCAAGAAAGTCATCAGGTGAAAAAAACCTGGATAAAAATTTTGAAGGCTCACGAAACCTGGAGGATTTGCGCTGGCATGAATGGCTGGCGGTTCTTCCCCTTGCGGCCGCGGTTCTTTGGATCGGATTAACCCCCAATTTCTTCCTGAGACCCATGGAAAAATCCCTCCAATTGGGAGTGATTGAGAAATTGAAGCCGCCCCCCGTCATGACGGATTTCGCGGCGAGGGAACGAAGGAACCAGATTGAGAAAGAAATTGAAAAAGAGAAAAAACACAGATAAATCTATTGGTTTTAACCACGAAGGCGCGAAGGGGAGAATAAGATATTTTTTTTCCTTGAACAAAAATTTTTTTGCAGTTCTACGTGACTTCGTGTCTTCGTGGTGAAAGAGGTTTTGATGAATCTATCTTCCCTTGAATTTACGGGTCTTATGCCCCTTTGGATTGTCATTGCCGGGGCCCTGTTTCTTTTGTTGCTGGAAGTGGTTCTGAAGGAAGAGGGAAGGGAAATCGCGCCGGTTTTGACGGGGACTTTCCTCGTTTTGTCCCTGTCCTCGACCTTTCATCTCCTTTCCTCGAGGGGAATGCCAGGCGCCCTTTTTCATGGAACCGTGGTGGTGGATCTCTATTCCCTCACGCTTCAGGGCATCTGCCTTCTTTCGGCACTTTTAACCTGTGTCTTTTCCTCTTGGTACCTGAAACAGGAAAAAGCGGTGACAGGTGAATACTACGCTCTGCTGTTATTGGCTGTCGCGGGAATGTTCACGCTGGTTTTGGCTGCCGAATTTCTGACCCTTTTCGTCGGTTTGGAGCTCATGTCCCTTTCGGGTTATGTGCTGGCGGGATATTTCCGGGTAAAGGAAAGGTCCACCGAGGCGGCCCTGAAATATTTCATGCTCGGCGTTTTCGCGTCAGCCTTCCTGCTTTACGGCATCTCGCTTCTTTACGGCGCGTCGGGCACAACCCGGTTTCCCGAACTGCGGCATTTTTTGGAACAGGGCAACACGGGTTCGCTATTTGTTGAATTGGGGGCCGCCCTTTTATTGGTTGGGTTTGGATTCAAGGTCGCGCTGGTCCCTTTTCATGGATGGGCTCCGGACGTTTATGACGGCGCGGCGGCGCCGGTCTCCGCTTTTCTTTCCACGGGGGTAAAGGCCGCCGCGTTGGGGGCCCTTGTCCGTCTTTTCGCTGAGGCTTTCGGTTTACAGGGGAACTGGTCTTTGGGTTTCGCGGTTCTGGCGGTTCTCACGATGGTAATTGGAAATTTTGGGGCTCTGGTTCAGTCATCCGTTAAAAGAATGCTGGCCTATTCCAGCGTGGCTCACGCCGGATATCTGGCCGTCGGTCTGGCGGCGGCTTCCCTGGCGCCCGCGGATGAGGTGGAACGGGGCGCGGCCTTTTACTTGTTGGCTTATACCCTGATGACAGCGGGAGCCTTCGGCTGGGTCGCATGGGCCGCGGGGAAGGGGGAAACGAAAACGGATTTTGAGGATTACCGGGGTCTGGGACTAAAACAGCCCTGGATGGGATTAATGATGGCCGTTTTCATGTTTTCCTTGGCGGGGATGACTCCCACGGCGGGCTTCTTCGGCAAATTTTACCTTTTCAAGCTGGCGGTGGAGCACGGGTTGATATGGCTGGTGATTGTCGCTGTTTTGAACAGTTTTGTTTCGGCTTATTACTACCTGCGGGTGGTGGCTTTCCTCTTTATGAAACCCCTGGAAGGTAAAGAACCGCCTTTGATTACCTCTACCGCCGGTCTTCGGGCCGCTTTTCTCCTTTGCGCCGCGGGAAGTTTGATAGTTGGTTTCTTAAAGTTTACATTTTAAAAGGAGAATTGCCATGCGGGTAATTGCTGATCTTTGCGTCATCCCTTTGGGAGTTGGGGTTTCGGTTTCGGAATATGTGGCCGCCTGCGAGAAAGTGTTGAAAAAAGCGGGCCTCAAAATCCAGCTTCACGCTTATGGGACCAATATCGAGGGGGAATGGGACAGGGTATTTTCCGCCATCAAAAAATGCCATGAAACCATCCACAAGATGGGTGTGCCCCGAATCACCACCACTTTAAAATTCGGCACAAGAACTGACCGTTTTCAAACCATGGAAGAAAAAGTTCGCAGCGTCAAAAAACGGTTAAAGCGGTAATAAGCCGAGGAAACAGTCCTAAAGTCCTTCCGGTTTGTTTCCACCTTCTTTTAATTAAGGTTTCTCGGGACAAATTGCGATAAAATGACGATGGGTCTGGCGCTTTTTTGTCGGAGACGCCAAACATTGATCGTTTGACCAATGTACCGATGTTTGTCCCCAAAGGGGGGACTTCGTTTTCCTTTGGGAAAACCTGGAGGCGGGAATGAGGACGCTCAAAAAGAGACCTCAAGGGTTTACATTAGTTGAATTGATGATTGTGGTCGCCGTCATCGGAATCCTCGCCGCCATCGCCATTCCCCGTTTTGGACAAATGCTCGAAAAATCCAAGGAAGGCCAAACCAGGGGAAATTTAAACAGCATCCATTCCGCGTCCTCCATATATTTCGCCGATCAAAAAGGGGTTTGGCCAACCACCTTAAGTACCAATTCCAGTTATGCCTTCAGCCTTTACCTGGATTATCTTGGCCCCGTGAAAGCCTCGGGTTATTTTGTGGCGGGCGCACAAAGCCCGGTCGGTTCGAAGGTTTCCATGACCACCGAAGGATCCGCTCCCGTAAGCTCGGGAGTGGGTTGGTTATACGATAGTTTAAGCGGTGTTCAATACGTCAACAGCACGGTAAAGGATTCCAGGTCGATCCCCTATTCCTTTTACGGTTTCGAATAATCTATTCCCGACCGCCAGGCTTCTTTCTTGAAATTATTTAAAAAAGAAAGTCCCCGCAAATTGAACCCCGATTTGAGTTTTGAAATCGGACGGATTCGGGCTGTTGTAAACGTAGGGCTGTCCAAACCAAAACATAAGATCCCCCTGAACGTTTGAGCCCTTAAACCCCGCGCCGGCGGTTATGGTGGTGGAAAGGATACTTTGCCCGTTATCGACGGGATAAAGATAAAGGGAATAGGGAAAAGAACCGGTATTTTGATCGCTTTTAAAAATTACCCCGCCCCGAAAGGCCGTTTGCTGGGTGATCCAGCGTTCCCCGCCGAGTGAAATTTTGTAGGAAAATAAGTTGATCGGCAGGGATGCCGCGGTTGTGACCGTGTTATTTCCGCTGATGGCCCCCGTCTCAACCTGCAATCCCACCGTGTAGTCCAGCAGTTTTTCCATGCCGATCCCCGCCTGAACCCTCCAGTTTTGAACGGAGTTGGTCGAACTGACGGTTTGGTTCGGGTTGTAATAGGTGGAATTTCCCGAACTGTAAACAAACGACAAACCGGTTTTAAGGGAGGTGGTTTTAAAAAGCAGGCTTGCCGCCTTGAAGGCGCCAACGACCGCGAACGCGTTTTCATCCTCCAGTTTGAAAGCTGGAAGATTGGGAACCAGGGCCGTGTCGCTGGAATCAATTTGGATGGAATTGGAACCGTTCGTGATTCGTCCCAGAAGGCAGGCTTCAAAGGCGTTGGGAACCTGAAAATAAATCTCAGGACCATAGGACAATGCGGTGTCCTCCGTAAAGGATTGAGTGAGATTCACCCGGGCGTTTGTTGGGCCGCTAGTGATGACAAGGTTTTCAGTTTCCTTGGAGGGAATGACCTCCATGGAAAAGACTCCCCCCAATAAAAATCGGTTTTGGTTGGGTCTCGGGTTTTCCGGAAAGGAAAGTAAAAATCCCGAGTTGGCCGCCAGTGTTGAGGAGGTTCCCGATCCCGAAAGAAGCGGGGAACCATAAAAATTTCCGGGTTTTACCGACAGGTTGGCCTGTCCGGCCTCAATATCCCCGCCTAAAATAAAAGGACCAAAATTATAGGCGGTTCGAAAGAGTTCCCTGGTTCGGTCAAGGTTTTGATCCTGGACGGTAAGGCCGGGCTGGTTTTCAGTGTGGTAAAAATCCCCGTCCCCCTGGACGGACCAGCCCTTCGCTGGAAAAAGAATAAAGCCGTGGTATTTCATGGAATCAGGTCCCAATTCATTCAACCTTCCATAGACCTGGGAGCCGTTACTGGAGCCGGCGTCGTTTTGTTTGAACCATTTCCCCAAAGTTCCATAAACCCTTGTGTCGGAATTGGAGGCGGCGTCATTTTGCTTGAACCATTGGCCCGCGGCGTCAAAACGGTTTTGAGGATCGAGAATGGCGAGGCCGGCGGGATTGCCGAGGGTGAAGGGACAGATTTCCTGGGTCTCGTCGCCAAGGACAAGACTTAGTCCCCCCGCGGAATCCACTCTTGTTTCAGAACCAAAACAAAAGCGCGAAAACAGAAAGAGGAGCAGGAATAGGGTGGAGCGGGAGCTCCCTTTTGGTGGAACCATTTTTTGATTATAACATGGGGTAAAAGGCCTTGTTCTTAAATCAGGTTCGGTTGAGAAATCCGAGGGGAATCTTAAAATTCAGGCAGCGGGTTGGTCGAAATCCGTTCAAAGTGACAATTCGGGAAGCGGGGGATATAATTTGCGGACAATCTCGTCATTTTTAAAACAGTTTCGTTGAAAGGGGTTCATTCATGCGGCAATTTTTAATTTTGTGCGTGATGGGTTTTCTATTCGTTTCCCTTGTCAGGGCGGAGGATTTAAAACCCCCTGTCCCGCTCCCTTCAGGAGATGGCTCTGAAATACTTCCCCCCCCAGTCGATATAAACCAGCTGACCCCACTGCCATTGCCAATGGAAATGCCGGCAAACCCTTCCGCTGAACCGGCCAAAAAAGAAGCCGCCCCCGCCGCCGGACAGTCGTCCCAAACCACCGAGGCCTTGAAGGCGCTTAACGCGGGGCAACCAACTCCGACAAAGGCGGCTCCCAAGGAAAAAGCCCCAGTTCCCACACCGGTTCCAACGTCAACCCCTGTGGTTGAAAAAGCCGCCGTTCCTGTACCCGCTGTTGAATCGAAAAAAGAAACCGCGCCTGCCGCCCCTGTTGTTGCCGCGAGCGGGACTTTCGCGGATTATTTTCCCACGGTCAAGGGAACCAAATGGTCCTACGAATATTTAAAAGCCGATCCAGCCACCAAGATCAAGAAGACCCGGCTGGTTGAAAGTCTTGCCTCGGAACAGGGGCCGGGTGGTACCATTAACGCGACTTTCCAGGTGACCAAGGACGGAAAGACCGTCCAGGAAAAATATTTCCTTTCCGACAACAAAGTGGCCCAAACCTCATCCGGCGACCAGGCCTTAACCGGCGAATTCGCCTTTCAGTTTCCAATTAAAACGTTGTCGGCCCATTGGAACGGGTCGGGTAAATCCTGCAAGGCCTTTTTCGGCAAGGGCCAGGTTTACAAGAAAATTTATCCTGATTGCGTGATCGTGTCGGAAAAAACGGTCGGGGCCTCCGTTTTTTCCTATTACGCCAGGGGAATCGGTCTGGTGACGGTTGAGGTTTACGGGGCCGGGATGAAGATGGATCAAACCAAATCATTTGTTCTTCTTACCAAGTAAAAATTTCAATCCATGAAAGCCGTTGTTTTTGAACAGCCTGGAGGTTTGGAAGTCCTAAGGATGGCCGAGGCGCCGGAACCCGTCCCTCAACCGGGCGAGGTTCTGGTGAGGGTTTCCGCCTGCGCCCTCAATCATCTCGATATCTGGATCCGCCAGGGTCTGCCGGGAAATCCCAAAATACCAATGCCCCATATCGGGGGCTGCGATGTTTCAGGAACCATTGAAGTCCTGGGTTCCGGCGTTTCCACCACGAGTTTCAAAATAGGATCTCCCGTTCTTATCGCATCGGGTATTTCCTGCGGGGAATGCGAATTTTGTCTAAAAGACCTCGACCCCCTCTGCAAACAATTCAACATCCTGGGCTTTCAACGCCAGGGCGGGTTGGCGGAAAAGGTTGTTGTTCCGGCCCGAAATATCATTCCTCTTCCAAGCTCTTCCCGGTTTTCCCTGCCTGATTGGTCCGCGTTTCCCCTCGTCTTTACCACCGCCTGGAGCATGTTGATGGATAAGGCAAAACTAAAATCGGGCGAAACCATTCTCATACACGCGGCGGGGAGCGGAGTGGGAAGCGCGGCTATTCAAATCGCGAAGGTTGTCGGCGCGAGGGTTATTACGACCGTGGGCGAGGATTGGAAAATTGCCGAGGCCAAACAACTGGGGGCCGACGAGGCCATTAATTATAAAAAGGAAGATTTTGAAAAAAAGGTCAGGGAACTCACTAACAACCGGGGGGTAGATGTGGCTTTTGAACACATCGGTCCGGATGTTTTTGTTCAGTCCATGAGAAGTCTTGCCCCCGGCGGGCGTCTCGTTACCTGCGGTTCCTCTTCTGGTCCCGATGTAACGTTCAACCTCCGGGCCCTCTTTTCAAAAAATATTAAGATTTATGGAAATTACATGGGCTCCCTGAAGGGTTTGAAAAAAGCAGTTCAATGGGCGGAAGAGGGAAAAATCAGACCGGTTATTGGCAAAACTTTTCCCCTGGAACAAACAAGGGAAGCTCAAAAATGTATGGTCGACCGGCAATTTTTCGGAAAAATTGTGGTGACAGTTTCCTAAGTCCTCAACCGCTGGTAAGGCGAGGAAAAGATTGAATCCCGCTAAATTTTCATGATTTTTGGTGATCCTCCTTTCTTTAAATAGGGTTGCGAATCCGGAGTCCCTGCGGGTATCATGCTTTTCCTGCCCGGTTATTGAGGATGGAGGATTTAATTCCCCGGTTGTTTTAGCGATTTATTCAATAATTTTTTTAGGAGGACGGTTTTCCATGGAAAATGAAATCATTGTTGGAATCGGCGGCGCGGCGGGTGATGGCGGCGCTTCAACGGCCGATAACCTGGCCTTAACCTGCGCCCGGCAGGGCTTGAATGTTTACAATTACACCAGTTACCAATCCCTGATTCGCGGCGGCCATTCCTGGATCCGCCAGCGCATTTCCGCCGGAAAGGTCACCAACGTCGGCGACCAGGTTCAGGGCATGATCGCCTTGAATCAGGACACCATGGACCGCCACCTGCAGGAACTTAAAAGCGGCGGGGTTTGTGTTTACAACGGAGACAAGGTAAAGCCCGGCAAGGCCCCCGAGGGAGTTCAACTCTGCCCCCTCCCGGTTTTTGAACTGGCCGGCAAAGACGCCCTTCCTATTATGCAGAACACCGTGGCGCTCGGCGCTCTGACAGGCCTTTTGGGCCTGGAATTCGAATCCCTCTCCTCTGTTTTCGAACATACCTTTAAGAAGAAACCCCAAGTCGTTAAGGCCAACATCGAGGCGGCGAAGTCCGGCTTCGATTTCGCCAAGAAAACCTACAAGGTTGTTTCCAACCCCCTCGGGAAGACCGGAGCCAAGTTGGCCATGGTTCACGGCAACAACATGCTGGCCTTCGGCGCGGCAAACGCCGGCTGTAAGGTTTATTGCGCTTATCCCATGAGTCCGGCGACCGGAGTCCTTCACTGGATGGCCGGCCACGGCAAGGATCTCGGCATTTGCGTGCGCCAGGTTGAGGATGAGATCGGCGTCGCCAATATGACCATTGGCGCCGGTCAGATGGGTGTCCGGGCCATGTGCGCCACCTCCGGGGGCGGATTCGCTCTTATGACGGAAGCCATCGGGATGGCCAGCATCATGGAAATTCCCGTGGTCATGATCAACGTCATGCGCGGCGGACCTTCCACGGGACTTCCGACCAAGCAGGAACAGGGAGACCTAAACCAGGCCATCGGCGCCTCCCAGGGTGATTTCCAGCGCGTGATTATCGCCCCGACCTCCATCGCCGATTGCTACACCACCATGGAAGAAGCCTTCAACTACGCTGAAAAATACCAAATGCCTGTCCTGATCCTTTCGGACCTTTTGATGAGCGAGGGCCATATGACCCTGGAAACCTCTTTTCTGGACCGTCAATTCAAAATTGAGCGCGGCGAAATGATCTTTGAGGATGATGGAAAACCCAAGACCTACCTGCGTTACAAGGACACCCCGTCGGGTGTTTCCCCCCGGGCGATCCCCGGACTTCCGAACCACCTTTATGTTTCCGCCACTGATGAGCATGACGAGGACGGCGTGACCATCTCGGACGTTTACACCGACCCCATTACCCGGAAAAAGGTCGTCGACAAGAGGGAGCGAAAAATGGCGGGGGTTTTAAATGAACTGCCGAAGCCGACCCTGGTTGGTCCCGCGGACGCGGATACCACGATCGTGACCTACGGCTCCACCTGGGGTGTGGCCAGCGAAGCGGTTGAGCGCCTGAATAAGGAGGGGATCAAGTGCAATCACCTTTCCGTCAAGTATCTGGTTCCTTTTCAGGAAAAGGAAGTGACGGAACTCCTGAAAAACAAGAAAAAAATCATTGTTGTTGAGATGAACAAGGGCGGACAGTTTGCCCGCCATCTGCGCGCCGAAACGGGAATTACGGCCCACGCGAATGTCCGTAAATATGACGGCGAACCTTTCGAGCCGAAACACGTCGTGAACGCCATCAAGGAAGTTTTAAAAGGGAAGAATCTGGTCGAGGTTTCCTCGATCGAGCCTGGCTGGCGCACGCCTCATCCTCCGGGCCCCGGAGTTCTTTCAACGTCTTCAACCCATTAAAATTCAGGAGGAATTTATGTCGACAGCCACATTGGTAGCGAGGGAAGCGAAGCAATACAAGCCGGAAGTTCCGCCGGATTGGTGCCCGGGCTGCGGGGACTACGGCGTCCTGACCGTTTTGCAGCGAGCCGTCGCTGAGCTGGGAATTCCCAATGAGAAATTAATGGTGGTGTCCGGCATCGGATGCTCCTCCAACCTGCCGGGGTTTTTCAAGTCCTACGGCATGCATTCCCTGCACGGCCGGTCCTTGCCGGTCGCGACGGGAACCAAGATGGCCAACCATGAAATGACCGTCATCGCCTGCGGCGGGGACGGGGATGGTTTCGGTATTGGCCAGGGACATTTCATCCATTCGATGCGCCGGAACGTCAACATGACCTATATCGTCATGGACAACGAGATCTACGGATTGACCACCGGCCAGACCTCCCCGACCTCCGAGAAGGGTATGAAGACCAAATCAACCCCCAACGGAAACCCCGAGGGACAGTTGAACCCCATCGCGTTGGCCCTCGCGGCCGGGTGCGGGTTTGTGGCGCGCGGTTTCTCGGGCGACATCAACCACCTGAAGAGCCTCTACACCCAGGCGATCCAGTATCCTGGTTTCGCCTTTATCGACGTGTTCTCGCCCTGCGTAACCTTCAACAAGCAGAACACCTTCGGCTGGTTCAAGGAACGCGTTTATAAACTGGAGGAAAAGGGACACAATCCCGGCGATTGGGCCTCGGGCATGGAAAGATCCAAGGAATGGGGAACCCAAATTCCGATCGGGGTTTTCTATAAGAATCCGACTCCACAGCCTTCCATCGATGCCGAGGATCCTGCGCTTCAAGGGAAAGGGTTGGCGACGATTCAAAACCTTGGTTTAACGAAAGATCAGCGGAAAAAGTTGATCGAGGAATACATCTAAAAGCAGTCGACAGTCGACAGCTCAGGGGTGTCCGCTAATCTTAAAAAATGAATGACAAAAGGCCCTTCTTAAACCAAGAAGGGCCTTTTCTTTTTCTGGGCCTTTTGATTAAATAAGCGAGCTTTGGATTGATTTTTGCCCGTCAGACAAAGACGGGCGCCCTCCGTGGGACTTCGGTCGCCATGTCTGAGGGCGATGAAAGATTCGTGATTCGTCGGTTCTCCTCATCACGAATATAAAGGATTCATCGTGCCCCACGTTATTCTCGACAACTGTATCGGATGCACCCTTTGCGCCGTGAAGTGCCCGACCGAGGCCATCGCCGGCGAAAAAAAAGCCCTATTTCATATTGATCCCTCCCTTTGTATCGATTGCGGCGTTTGCGGTATCCACTGCCCCGTTGAGGCCATTATCAACCCCGAGGGCGAAACCGTTAAGAAGATCAAGCCCCTGGCGATCCCCAAGGCCAAGGTGGACGCTGAAACCTGCACCGCTTGCGAGTTTTGCGTCGATATTTGTCCCTTCGATTGCATTTCCATGCAGCCCCGCACCGATCATCCTGAATTTTTCAAAATCGCCGTCGTGGAAGAGAAAAAATGCGTCAGTTGCAAGTTGTGCGAGACGGTTTGCATCAAGGGAAGTATCACCATCGACCGTCCCGCGGAACTGATGACCTACCAGCCGAACCCGCGGTTTTGATTTAATTCCAGAGATTTAGTTTTCCGTGAATAAAACGAACTTTCGGTTCGTTTTTATTTTTTTTGACCTTCTTTATATGGGTTAAATCATATTGAAGAGGGAGGGTTCGGGGTAAACTTGGGCGCGCGGCGTGCTTTTCGATCCAAAAACATTGTTCAATCGGGAGGATTCCATGGGTGAGGATATTTTCGATGTGACGATCGTAGGCGCCGGACCCACCGGGATGTTCGGCGGATTTTACGCCGGTCTTCGCGGGATGAAATGCAAGATCATCGATTCCATGGAAGCGCTCGGCGGCCAGGTTTCCGCCATGTACCCCGAAAAGGACATCTTTGATGTCGCGGGTTTTCCCCGCGTGTCCGGTAAAAAATTGTGTCAAGACCTCGAGGAGCAGCTTTCCCGTTTTAAACCCTCCATCATCCTGGGGGAAAAGGTTTCCACCCTGGTCAAGCGCCCCGCCGACAATATTTTTGAAATGACCACGGATAAAGGCGCCAAGCATTTCACCAAAGCCGTGGTTCTGGCTTTGGGCATGGGCTCCTTCACCCCCAAAAAACATCCAAACTCCGAGCTGGTACCTTATGAAGGAAAAGGGGTGAATTATGGGGTTCTTTCACTGGAACCTTTCAGGGGAAAAAGGGTTCTCATCGTCGGGGGGGGCGATTCCGCTTTGGATTGGGCCCTGATGCTGGAGCCGATTGCTTCCAAGGTCACGCTTGTCCACCGCCGGGATGAATTCCGCGCCCATGAATCCTCCGTCCAAAAATTGAAGGCTTCCAAGGTTGAAATTAAATTATGGTATGAATTGAGGACCGTTAAGGGAAACGGCAAGGTGGAGGAAGCCGTAATTTATGAGAACCACACGAATAAGGATGAAACCATTCCGATGGATTTTGTCGTGTTGAACTTTGGGTTTCAGGCCAGTCTTTCCTTCCTTAAGGATTGGGGATTAACCCTTGAAAAGAACAAGATTCCCGTGAACCCGAGAATGGAGACCAATGTCCCCGGTATCTACGCGGCGGGGGACATTGTGACGCATCCAGGAAAGCTGGACTTGATCGCCACGGGTTTCGCGGAAGGCGCTATTGCGGTGAATTTTTCAAAGACCTATATCAATCCCGGGGAAAAGGCTGAACCGGGGCACAGCTCAAGCCTGAAAATGTAAAGACCGCCGGCGCTTATTGCTTTTGGGTGTGAAAAAGAAAATCAGGAGAAGGTTATGGCAACCGACGTTCGTACTCAAAAAGGTCTCGGCGTTACCCTGAGAAAGGATCCTTGGTGGTTGGAGCCGCTCTTTTACCAATGCCTCTTTGGTGGTTTTACGGTTTATGCCACTTGGGCGGCCCTGAACCCTTACGGACCCAATGGCCAGCATTATTACGAGTGGGGACCCTACCTTTCACCCATGTTCTCGCCTTTTTTCAACCCTGCCTGGCTCCACAAACTTCCGGCTTTATTGGCTACTCCCGCGCTTTTGGTGCTTTGGGCTCCCGCGGGATTCCGGGGAACCTGCTACTACTACCGAAAAGCCTACTACCGATCCGTATTTTTGGACCCGCCCGGATGCGCCGTGGGTGAACCCTGCGCTAAGTACGAGGGCGAGACGAAATTCTTTATTTTCCAGAATATCCACCGGTACTTTTTTTACGTGGCCCTCATTTTTATTTTTATTTTGTCCTGGGACGCCGTTCTGGCCCTGATGTGGCCGATTAACGGGATCGGTCCGGACAATGGATCGGCCGAGGGTCCCAAACAATTCGGTATCGGGGTGGGGACTTTGGTCATGGCGTTAAACGCCTATTTGCTCGGGGGTTACACCCTCGGTTGCCACGCTTTCCGCCACCTGGTGGGCGGCGGCCTGGATTTTCTCCGCGTGAAAAAAAACCACCCGGTTCGTTTTATTCTCTGGCGGTTTGTGACGAAATTAAATGAGCGCCATATGCAATGGGCCCTGGTCTCAATGCTCTGGGTGGGATTTACCGATTTTTACATCCGCATGTGCGCCATGGGCGTGTGGCATGATTTTCACATCTCGTTGTTTCCGTTTCTTAATTCCATAGGGCATGTTTTTGGGGGATCGAACTAAGGCGACAGAAAGAATTTTGAAACACGGGGTTACACGGAGGTAACGGAGTAGGGCTAAGGATTTTGATTAAAAAATTGGGTTTACTCTGTGTCACTCTGTTAACTCTGGGGTGAAAATAATTTGAGGTGAAATGAATTGAGCGACAGCTACCAATCTTTTGAATACGACGTCCTGGTGATCGGAGCCGGCGGAGCCGGTTTAAGGGCCGCCATTGAGGCCTCGGCGGCTGGGTGCAAGACGGGTCTGGTCTGTAAATCCCTTCTGGGCAAGGCCCACACGGTCATGGCCGAGGGCGGAATCGCCGCGGCCTTGGCCACGGTCGATTCCCGCGACTCCTGGCAGCAGCATTTCGTGGATTCGATGATCGGCGGCAACCTGGGGAATCACTGGCGCATGGCGCAAATCCACGCCCAGCAGGCGCCGGACCGTGTCCGGGAACTTGAAAAATGGGGCGCCGTGTTTGACCGCACCACCGACGGCAAGGGCAACATCAATGTCCGGCATTTTGGCGGGCATACCTACAAGCGCTTGGCCCACGTGGGTGACCGCACGGGACTCGAGCTGATCCGCACCCTGCAGGACAAAGGCGTCCATTCGGGCATTGATGTTCATATGGAATGCACCATCTACGCCCTTCTCAAGGATGGGGACAGGATCGCCGGAGCCTACGGTTATTTCCGCGAAACGGGAAGGCCGGTCCTTTTCAAGGCCAAATCCGTCGTGGTTTCCACGGGCGGCATCGGCAAGCTCTTTTTCATTAATTCCAACTCCTGGGAATGCGCGGGTGACGGGTTCGCTCTTTCCTACCTTGCGGGCGCCGAGTTGTGCGACATGGAATATATCCAGTTTCATCCCACGGGCATGGTTTGGCCCCCTTCGGTTCGCGGCATCCTGATTACCGAGGGAGTCCGAGGCGAAGGCGGGGTTCTCAAGAATACCAAGGGCGAAAGGTTCATGTTCAAATACATCCCGCCCAAGTACCAGGGCAAGTACGCTGAAACCGAGGCAGAAGCCGACATCTGGTTCAAGAAGGTCGTCATTGACGGGGTCAAGGAAGACACTGTCACCGAACGCAAGCCTCCCGAACTCATGAGCCGGGACGTTGTGGCGAGGGCCTTGTGGAACGAAATCAAGGAAGGCCGTGGAACGGAACATGGCGGGGTTTTCCTCGACATCGCCACGCGCCGAAGCGCCGAAGACATCAAGAAAAAGCTTCCTTCGATGTACCACCAATTCAAGCAACTGGCGGATGTGGACATCACCAAGGTTCCCATGGAAACCGGCCCGACCTGCCATTACATGATGGGCGGGGTGAAGGTCGACCCGGAAACCCAAATGTCCAACGTTCCGGGTTTGTTCGCGGCGGGTGAATGCGCCGCGGGGATGCATGGTTCCAACCGTCTGGGTGGAAACTCGCTCTCCGACCTGGTGGTCTTCGGTAAATTGGCCGGGGAACACGCGGCCATTTACGCCAAAAAATTAAAGGATTTTCCGAAGGTGGATGACGCCCAATTGAAGGGTTTGAACAAGGAAATGAACCAGCCTTTCGAGAACCAAAACGGGGAAGTGTCCTACAAAATCCTGGCTAACTTGCAACACATCATGGAAAAGGGCGCGGGAATGTTCCGCGAGGAACCCACCATGGAACAATGTCTGAAGGATTTGGAGGGTTTGAAAGAACGGGTGAAAAAAGTGACCGCCGAGGGAAACCGGATGTTCAATCCCGGCTGGCATGTCGCCTTGGATTTAAGGAATATGCTGGCGGTGGGCGAGGCCATTGTCCGGGCGGCGAAAGAAAGAAAAGAATCCCGCGGGGGCCATACCCGCACGGATTTCACGGGCTATTCCAAGGAATTCGCCAAGAAGCGTGTGGTGGTCAGGAAAAAAGGCGCGGGCATGGAAGTGATTCGGGAAGACCTTCCGCAGATCCCGAAGGAATTAGAAGAGGAATTAGTCAACGCGCATATGTTGAAGCCGGAGATTTTAAAACAGCTGAGGGGCGAAGCCTAAAAGGTTTCGACTAAAGGGGAAAAAGATGGGAAAAGTTCACTTGCGGGTCTACCGGGGCAACTCGGAAGGGGGGCAATTAAGGGATTATGAAGTCGAGGCCGAAGAGGGCATGGTCGTACTCGATGTCATTCACAAGATCCAGGCGACCCAGTCTTCCGACCTGGCCTGCCGCTGGAACTGCAAGGCCGGTAAATGCGGATCCTGTTCCGCTGAAATTAACGGCAAACCCCGCCTGATGTGCATGACCCGCATGAACGAATTCAAAGAAGGCGAAGTCATTACCGTGATGCCCATGAAGACCTTCCCGTTGATGAAGGACTTGGCCACCGACGTTTCCTGGAACTATGAAGTGAACAAGAAAATCCCGCCCTTTACCCCGGTGGAGGGGGCTGTGTGGCAGTGGGAACAGGAAGACGCGGACCGGGTGCAGGAATTCCGCAAGTGTATCGAATGCTTCCTTTGCCAGGATACCTGCCATGTTCTTCGCGACCATGACAAAATGACCAAGTTCGCAGGCCCCCGCTTTTTCGTGCGCACGGCCAGTCTTGAAATGCATCCCCTGGACGCCCTGGACCGCACGGAGCTGCTGAAGCAGGAGCACGGCATCGGCCTTTGCAACATTACCAAGTGTTGTACCGAAGTCTGCCCTGAATCGATTCACATCACGGACAACGCGATTATTCCCCTCAAGGAAAGGGTCGTCGATAAGTACTACGATCCCCTGCGCATCCTTTGGAACAAGATATTGGGGAAATAAAAAGCACACCCCATGACTGACCTCGAATCCACCATCCACTGGCGCCAGTATTCCGTCGGCATCGTCCTGGCGCTTTATATCGCTCTTTTCGCCCTCACCCAATTTGATCTTTTCCGCATAACCTTCGCCACGGGTCTGGGGTGCGCGGTCTTGTTCCTTTCCCTCTCCTGGGACATTTACGTGATGAAATTGACGCGGGACCGCGAGAAGGTGGGGAAGAACGGAACCATCGCCGACGGTCTGCTCATGGCGGGTTTAATGCTTGTCTTCCTTGGGGCTTTTTTTTAACGCCCCGAACCCGCCAAGGCCAAAGCATGGAATTCCAGGAATTTTATTTAAGTATTAAAAGTTTTCCCGCCGAATGTTTCCCGACTGTTGTTACCACCACGTAATAAATTCCATTCGAAAGTGAAGCGTTCCATTTATCCCTTAGTTCCAATTGACAGGAGGTTCCGGAAGGTACCGCGGAATAGGTTTTTTCCTGGATCAGGCGGAAAGCCGCGGTGAAAAGCTGGATTTTCACGTTGGTGAACCCCAAATAGGCGGGTGGCAGGACATTCACCGGGTTGGTTCCATCCGCGGGATTGGGATAAACAATGAGGGTCGAGGCCCCCTTGGGTGTGGCGGTGGCTGAAAAGGTGTAGGTACTCGTCACGGTATTGACGGGAGTGTTGGTGGGAGTAAAAGAAGGTGTAAAGGTTTGGGTTGAAGTGAAACTGGCCGTCGAAGTGAAGGTGTTTGTGGAGGTGTAGGTGGATGTGGCGCTGGCCGTAGGGGTATAGGTGGAAGTACTGGTATTAGTTGGTGTAACGGTGGGGCTTAGAGTTCCCGTGAAAGTGTTAGTGGGAGCGGATGTTGAGGTTGGCGACAGGGTATTGGTGGGAGTACTTGTAGTTGTGTGAGTGGATGTGGAAGTATTCGTGAAACTGTTAGTCGAGGTCATGGTAAAGGTTGAGGTATAGGTGCTTGTACCTGTGTTCGTGGGCGTATGGGTGATGGTAGGGGTATTGGATGGAGTCAGAGTCCCCGTCGGGGTAATCGTGGGGCTATTCGTAACCGTAAAGCTCGGTGTGTTTGTCGGCGAAAAGGTAAAAGTACTCGTGGAGGTTTGCGTCGAGGTGCCGGTAAAGGTTTTGGTCGCCGTGTTGGTAAAGGTTGAGGTGAGGGTGTAAGTAAAAGAAGGTGTAAAGGTGGAAGAGTTTGAAGGGGTGAAAGTAAAAGTGGCGGTGTTCGTCGCAGCAGGGGTGAAAGTCTTGGTGGGTGTATTGCTTGGAGTCGGGGTTAGGCTGGTTCCGACGACGATGTGGCTGGTGCCGCTCAATGTGGAATTGAAGGTAACATCCAGGGTCGTATTGGCGGCGTCCAAAGTGGCCAGGAAATCGCATCCGGCGTTCAATGTTGTCCCATTCAGGGTGATGGTTGGTACCGATCCGGCGGTGAAGTTTTTGAAGGCGAAGGCTGGTTTGAGCAGGCTTCCAGAAGGAAGACTCAGGGTGACATCGGCGGCATTGGTGGCGCAAGTGACGGTCCATTGGTCCCAAACCGGGTCGTAACCGGCGGGGGCCCAGGCCTTGGTCAAGGTAACCGCTCCCGGCCCTTTGGGCCCGGACGCGGGAATGGTTCCAACGGAGGCCGTGAGGGAAGCCCCGCCGTGGATGGTTTCCTGTTCCGTCAGCAGCCGTTGAACATCGTTGTGGCTGTGCAGGTCCAGGGCTAGTTGGAGCGTATAGCATTGATAAGGATAGCCGTTGTAAGTGCTTGTTCCACGATAGTCCTGGTAGGAGGTCTGGAAGATGCTCACCGGCATCATCCAGGTGGTCCGCTGGCCCTGGAAGTTTTGGTAGGCGTTCATCTGGTACAAAAAGTTCCAGCTTGCCGGGAGGGAGGCGCCGGCTGAGGGAGGATAAAACCACCCCGCGCCGCCGGGGTGCTGAGCGTAGGACTCGGTCTGGATATAGCCGATTTCCCGGTCGTTAGGGGCGGCGGTGGCGTCGTTGTACATACCGCAATAGGGCACGGGCACCGCGGCCTTGGTGTTGAAAGTGTAGGCGATGTTGGGGCCGTTGTTCATAGGCTCGGTCGTGGTGATGAACTTGTAATCCGCACCCATGTTGATGCCGCTGGTGATGGAAGTGACCGCACCGCTGCCGGCCCAGTCGAAATCACAGTAAGGACTGCGGGTGTCGTTGGTAAAGGTTCCCGAAGGGGAAGCCGAGGAGTCATAGGTGATGGCCCAGCCAATATCATCCCGCCCGTTACGGAGAATGTAATCCACGGTACAGGCGAAGGAACCCGCGGCCGTGCGGATTCGGGGGTCCGCGTACATTTTGAAGGTGTAGCGCAAAATGACCTGGTTGGTTCCGTTGAGGATAAAGGTTTTCGTCCCGTTGTAACCCTCCGATTTGGAACAGGCCCAGGTCACCCCGTCACTGGTGTGGTTCACCAATTGGCCCCATCCGGAAAGGTTGTCGAAAATGCCGTCGTCGTTGCTGGTTACCGTTGTTCCCCCCGCGACCCAGGACATGCGGGTGATATAGCCTCCCAGAACCGCGGGGGAGGGGGCCCCGGCGGGCTGGACCAGCCAAATGGAACGCCGGTTACCGGTTGAATCGGTCCAATCCACCTGGTCGCAGGTGGAACTGTTGACCGCGACGCCCTGTGTCACGTTAATGCCCGAAGGGCATCCGGGGGGAAGGGTGGGGGTCGCGCTTGCCGTGGGGCTGGAAGAGGTGCTGGTCGAGGTTGGGGTGAAAGTGGGGGTTGCTGTAGAACCTCCGCAAGGTTGAAGAAATGAAAAATTGTCCAGGTAAAGGGTTTGGCTGCCCGAGACGGCTCCGCCGGTGGAGATATCCAATTCCCAAACGGAGGATTGATTGAAACCGCCGGGGAAGGCGAAAGCGCTTAGGGGAATGTTCACGCTTTGCCAGCTTGTTGTGACTCCGCTCGGCAGATAAGAATTAACGGACACCGTGGCGGAAGTAACCCCCGAACTGTCGGTCAATAAAAGAGTCAAGTTGTTAAGGGTGCCCGCGCCGCTGCGCAGGTAAATTTGGATTCCGGTGTCAGCGTTTATATTAATGGCCTTGCCCGCGCTATAGCCGGCCCAGTTCCATCCCCCGCCTGACCACCAGCCGGAACCCCAAACGAAGTTGTACTGAAGGCAATGCGACCCGGCGTAGGGGGTTGTGGTGGTTTCGGAAACCGCGCTTCCGGCGGGCTGCGCCCAGGCGCTTCCCGAACCCAGGTTGGTAGAAGCCGTTTCGCCGTCATAGTTCATCAAAACGCAGGGTACGGCGGTGGGGGTTGGTGTGGAGGTGGCGGGACTAGTCGGGGTTTTAGTGGGCGTAAAAGTGGCCGTGGGCAAAGTCCCCGTCGGTGTGAAAGTCGGAGTGCCGGGGCTGAAGGAGGAAACGGTCACGTTAGTCCGGGTGAAAAGGTAATCAAAAACCTCCCCCGAAGGGGCGAACCACATGCGGTTGGTCCCGCCGGCCCCAAAATTATTGTAGAGATAGTCCAGGTGGGCGCCAAGGGTGGAAGCGTTGGTGCTATAGGCGTCAGGCGGGGCGGTGTTTCCCGCCGGCACGCTATGGGTGATGGAAATATCCCAGGTCGGGCGTGCGTTGCCATCGGCGCTCAAGGCCAGGTTGTTCCAGGCGGTGGGATCGGTTCCAAAAAGCCCCGACCGGTTGGCGGTGAAATTATCCGGCAGGGGGAAGACGTCCACATAATTCAGGACACCGCTGCCTCCACCCTCCCCCGAAAGAACAAAGTTGGGAGGGTAAATGGTCGCGCCGCAAGAGGAGGGCATCGGATTGGCCACCGAGGTGGCCTCAAAGGGATAAACCACATGGGAAACGTGGTAACTCGGGAACTGGACGGCGAAATCCGCCTGCGCCTGGCCCAACTGCGTGACGACATTGGAACAAGTAAGACTTGGATGATCCCAGCTGTGGTTATAAATACTCCAACCCGCCGTTTGGAGAGACTTGATCGTTGTCCAGGACATGCACCAGGGATTTCCCGCGTCCACCAAAGAGGTGATGACCGCCGAACCGGCATTCCAGCCCTTGGCATCCAGCAGGGGTTTGGCGTTGAGATAGGTCATCTGGATCCCGTCATCGAAGGTCAGGGAATAGGCCCATTTGAAGTTGTTATAGAGAGTGGCGGGACTCGCGACTCCGGTGCCGCCAGAGGTCCAATTAACGGCCGTGACGATGAGGGTGACCCCCGTTGTGGTGAAGGAGGCGATTCCCGTTCCGGAGTTGTAAGTGGAAGCGATCCCGGAGCCGTCAGCCGTGACATTGACCGAGGCGCAATTGCCCACGCTGACGTTAAGGGTTATTTTGCGGTCATTAACCAACGCCGGAAGCGAGGCGTAATTTACCAGAAAACCGTATTGCTGGTTCGCGGCCCAAACAGGATGGGAAGAGGCCGCCAAAAACCCGGCGATAAGCAAGGGGAAGCCGTAGGCCATGAAAATGGCTTTTTGATTCTCACCCTTTCGAATTCCAGTCCCTGTTTTCATGAAAATCCCCGCTTATTTTATGAATTCAACGTCGTCGATTTTGAAGTCAAAATCAGGATCCGCGGCGCCGGGAGAGAAGGTCAGCTTCAACACGTCGTTGAATTTCTTCTCCAACGGTTTGCCCCAATTGGCCTGGGCGAAGTCCGTCAAGGGGATCGTCACCTGGGTCCAAACCTTGGGCGAAACGAAGGCCGCGGTGAAATCGCAATAATCCGCCACCGACGCCTTGTTCAAGGCCACTGCGTGGTTTTTTCCATCGCCTTGGGTATAGAAACGAATGGCCTTGTAGGCCGAGAGGTCCACGGGTTTGCTGTTCGCATCCAGCCCCAGTGAAAGCGCGGCCCAGGGCCAGGGAGCCTGCAGGGGGGCCATGCGTCCCTTTAGCCCCGCGCAATGGCCGGGGGACTTGGGGGAGCCGCCCGCCAGGGTCGCGAAAGGAACGGGCGAGAGCTTGGTGACCCCGTTGGTATCACAGCCTTCCCACCAGGCGGCGCCATAGGCGGGTGAGGAGGACTCGAAATCATCCACCTTTAAAACCGCTCTGTCCGGGGCGGCGGTGATGGAACCGGCGTCGATGACCGCGGCCTTGGCCGCCACCGGTGTTTTGTGGGTTGGAACGGTTTGGGGTTTCCACAAAGCATTTGCCAGAGTCAGTTCACCCGCGTCGAAAGAAACAGCGTAAACGCCCGGCGAGAGGGGCTTGACGGGTTTGCCAGCCTGGGAAACCTTGAGGCTGTCGCCCTCGATGGCCAGCTTTACCTTCACTTCCGCCGGAAAGTTCGCGGGCTTTTCCCACTTGATCGTGGTCGTGGAGCCTTCCTTTTGGGGTTTGGCCCCTTCCAGAACCTTTTGAGCGCGCCAATAGGCGCCTATTTCGCCAAAGGGCGCGACCCAGATGTCTTTTTTGTTTTGAACCAGGTAATCGAGTAATTCAATATAGGTCTTCTTGGGGATGGGCTGGTACCAGTTGGAGCCCTCAATGGCGTGGATCGCGAGTATGGTCCAGGCTTCCGCGGCCAAATCCTGGTTCACCCAGTTCTTATAGGTCTCAAAGGCGTAGGGGGTCATGGTCCCCTGGCAGGAGAGGTTGTACCAGTCAGGGTTCATGTCCGGGGTCAGATAACAGTCTGGTCCGCCCCCGCCCCGGGCGATAAAATTATTTGCCTCCACTGCCTTGCGCAATTGAGGCGGCCAAACAACGAAAGGATAGCCAAAGGTTACGATGGATATCCCGAAAAGGTTTTGTAAACTGGTCTTGGCTAATTCGACCTCGCTTTGGGCCTCTCCTTCCTTGAAATCTTCAAAGTGTTTGTGATGAACCGTATGATTTCCTATTTCCTGCCCGGCGGCGACGGCCTTTTTCCATTCCTCCGCGCGGGTTAATGGTCCCGAGATGAGAAAAAAAGTACCGCGAAGTTTCCGCTTGTTCATTTCTGGAATGGCTACATCCAAATGAATCGGGTCCCCGTCGTCATAGGTGAGGGAAAGGGCTGCCTTGTAGCTGTTCCAGGGAATGACCTGGAAGGGGCAGGTCCCGGCATGGGCGGAGGAAAAAGCCAGGAACGAGCCGGAAATTATTAAAAGCGGAAAAGCGGCTAACGATTTCCGATAGATTTTTTTCCCGCCGAGGTTCGAATTTTTCATGGGTCCCCCTGTTTCAACTGATGGGGTGAGTTTATCCCAGGCAGAGAACCAATAACTTATGTTATATACCTATTTATATTATTTTTTATGCATTCGGATTTTGACGGTATTTATTAGGTGATTTGCCGGTTTTTCGCTTAAAAACCTGAAGGAAATAGTTGGTGGATTGGAACCCGCAGGCTTCCGAGATGGGGCTTAAAGGAAGAGTGGTATCCAACAAAAGCCGGCGGGCTTTTTCCAACCTTTGGGTTAGCAGGAATTCTGAAAAGGGAGATCCGGCAAAACGGGTAAATTCCCGGGAAAAAACGCTGTTCGAAAACCCGAATTGCCGGGCAATCACCGGCAGTGTCCATGGTTTTTGGAGGGAACCCTCCACGGTTTCCTGCGCCCGATGAAGTCGGATCATTTTTTCCCCGGCGGCGGGACGGGTTAAAAAAGGAATCAGACTTTCCAAGGCTCCCTCAAAGCGCTCCACCATTTCATTCAGGCTGGGAGCTGATTCCAAGCGATCCTCAATCTCCGCCCCCAAATCGGCCAGGACCGGTGCCTCGATCGCTTTTCTTTCCTCCAACTGTTCCATCAAACGATGGAGCGCCTCCAAAAAATAACGGCGGGTTCCTTCGGGTTTGCCGCGGGTTCCCATAAGGACCGCCTCGACGAAACGGCGCCGGTGGGCGCCGGACCTTTCATTTCCTTCCTCACTCAGGGACCGGATCAACCCAGCGGGTGAACGCCTTAAGGAGGATTCGGGATTTGGTTTTTCAATGAGGTCCCCATAGAAAACCAGCGGACGATTTTGGGTTTCAGCCAGGTGCAGGGCCGCGACCGCCTCGTGGTAGGATTCGTTAAGCTCGGCGCCCCGCGGACTGGTACGGCCCACCCCGATCAAAATACGGCATTTGAATTTTTCCGATAAGCGCCTGGCCAACGCTTCCGCCTTTCCGCGAATCTCCAACTTTTCCAGGGCGGGGGATTGGCCGGGTTTGGCCGAAGTTAATACCACGGAGCCGTAATGGCGCAGGGGATAGGCGATGGATTCTTCCAGCTCATGGGCGGCTTGAAAGGCCTCCCGCTGTAACTGTCCCGCGGCGAAAAGGTCCGAAAACTCGCGCCCGGTGCTTTCTCTTTTAACCGCCAGCAAAGTGGTGGGAAAACGGGTCAGGCCCAATTCTTCCTTCTCCCATTCCAGTAGTCGTCCCGCGTATTGTGGCGGACGGAAGAATTTTTTTTGAAGGGCGACCCAGTCCACCCAGAAGCGGTGCCAAAGCTCGCGGGCGAAAACCAAACGGCGAAGTTCGTTCATCCTTTGATAGGCTTTTTCCCAATCCTGGGTCCCCGCCAAAAGCCCGGCGTAAAGCTCCATGATTTCCTGGAGGGCCCTTAAAACCTTTTCGTTGAAAACCGGCGTTTCCAAAACCGTGCGCGCGTACCCCAAAAAGTCCTGGTCCCGCGTTTTGGGATTTCGCCCGGTCAAGCGTTTCCACTGCCGGATAAGGTCGGATTCGGCGGGAAGGTTTTTTAAGAAAACCCCCGCTTGGAGAATGGCTTTACATTTTTTTTGTTCGACCAAGGGAACGAATAATCCATAAAGGCCCTGATAGGGAAAACATACGGGCTTTTGACCCCGGATAACCTTCTGAAACGCCTTCTGGTTATAACGAATTCGATCGTTCCAATGGTCCTGGGCGTTCTCATAATCCAAGGGGGAAGGTTTGGAAACCACGTTGGTCATGATGTGCCAGGTTTCGGGATGATCCACCGCGATAAGGTGACAGGGCAGGCCCAGAAAATAATTAAAAATGTCGTGAAACAGGTTTTGGAAAAGGAATTTGCTTTTCCAGAGGTTTTCTTTTTTTCGGAAGGGTGATTTAAGGCGCTTCATGGGCCAAGGATAACACAGGAAAACGGACCTCCCAAGCCATCCCCGGTCAAACGCTTCCGGGAATTCCTTTAAAAACCGGATTAACGGATAATTATCACTTTGGCCGTTTGTCTGGCGACCAGGCCTCCGTCTTTCCCATAAAGTTCCACTTTTCCGAAATAAAGTCCGCTCGCCAAACCAACCGCGGGATAGTCGGCCTGATTTGTTCCTGGTTGGCCATTCAAGATGGTGACTAACTCCCCGGCCATATCAAATAAAAACACTTTTAGGGTCAAACTCATGGATGAATGAATTTTGAAAGCAACCGTAGTTTGGCCACTGGTTACCACATTGGGTTGGACAAAAACCACCCCTTGGGCGGGGTCACCCCCCCCATTGATCACGATCACCCTTTGGGTATTGACCTGATCAGCCCCGTTTTCCAGCCAATGGGTTTCAATGAAATATCCCCCGTTGGTAACCACGGCGTCCTGGTCGTTGGTGCCATCCCACGCTACCGTGAAGCTTGTGCCGGGGAGATTTACCAGAATCGTCGAACCTTTGGAAGCGGCAGCCCCCGAAGGGGGATTGGGTTGAATGACTTCGGTTGATAATTGAACGGATTTTACGATTCCGTTACCCGCGTCCATAACTTTTTCATAGAGGTGTTTCACCACCTCCCCCGCCTCGTTGTAAACATTTACGGTGACGGTGGAAAGGGTCCGGCTGACGGTAACCTCCTGGGTCAGGGAAGTGACGAGACTCGAAGGATCGACATTATCCACTTTTAAAAAGTAATGACCATTGGTAAGGGGAGAGCCCGTTTGGTTGCTCCCGTCCCAAACTTCCACCAACTGTCCGTTAACAAAAATTGAGACAACCCCGGAAACGCTGGTGATGGCCGTTTCGGAAAGTTGAAGGCTGGAGGCGGGGACAAAAAAGGTCAGTAGGGGAAAAGATTTCACCAGTTCTCCCGCCTCGTTGTAAACCCCTATTCGAACCGTGTAGGGTCCGGGAACCGGAACCTCGAGGGTTACGGGAATGGATTTTCCCCCGTCATGGAAAACCCCCGCCTGGTTAATAAGGGTAAACCCCTCCGTAAAGCCGCTATTCACTTTTACAAAGTAAGGCAACGAATAGACGCCGGGTGAGAGGGTCGAAAAGGCCCAGGTGAGGATTTGTCCCTGGGCCCGCAAGCTCAAGGGGGGAGTGGAAGGAGACCCAAAACCGACAAAGGTAACCTCCGCCGGAAGCGTGTCGATAACCGTCACGTTTAAAGCGATAGAACCACTGACGGTCAACGAAATGGTGTAAGTGATGGTGTCGCCCATTCGGGCCGTAAATTCTGAGGCAAATTTTTGAATTTGAACGCCCGGAGTGGGTGTATAGGAGTTGGTTGGGGTGCATGTCGCGGTGAAAGTAAAGGTGGGCGTGGGCGTGTGGGTGAAGGTAAAAGTTTTGGTGGGGGTTGGGGTAACGGTGGGAGTGAAGGTCCAGGTTGAGGTGAAGGTGTGGGTGGAGGTAAAGGTCGAGGTTGAGGTGAAAGTGGGGGTTGAGGTATGGGTGGAGGTGAAGGACGAAGTAGCGGTAAAGGTGTGGGTGCTCGTTCGGGTGTGGGTGGGTGAAAAAGTCGAGGTAAAGGTGGAGGTTGAGGTAAAGCTGTGAGTGGCGGTGGGGGAAAAAGTCCGTGTGAAAGTGGGCGTGGCGGTACTAGTTGGTGAAGGGGTTGGGCTGTTTGTGGGAGAACTGGTCGCAGTTCGCGTAAATGACGGGGTGAAGGAGGGAGAGAAGGATTTGGTCGCGGTAAAGGTATAGGAAGAAGTTGAGGTGAACGACGCGGTAGGCGTCGGGCTGGCTGTGGATGTCCGGGTAAAGGTTGAGGTTCCGGTAAAGGAAAAGGTGGAGGTTGAGGTGGATGTTTTGGTGGCTAAACCCGTGGCGGTCGGGGTGGGTGTACAGGCGGTAACGGTATTCGTTACGGTGTTGGAGGTAAGCCCCGCTGTTTCCAGGTCCGATTCCGCCGCGACGTTCACGATCGTTTCCCCGCAAGTGTCGGCGACCACTTGAAAGGTTAAGGTTCCGGAATTTCCGGGATACAGGTAACCCACATTCCAGATAAGGTCGTTTCCCAAAATGGCCGTGATGGGAATGTTGGGACTGCTTCCCATGGAATTGGGAACATAGGTGGTTCCGGCAGGAACGGTATCGTTGATCACGACTCCGTCGATGGGGGAGGCGCCGGTATTCGCGTAGGTCAGGGTGTAGGTGATGGTTTGGCCGAGGCTGACTTGCCCCGCGGGGCTGTTCGATTTGACCAGGGTGATTAAGGGAGTGGGGCAGGAGATCCAGCTGACATCGTCCAGAAAACCATAACCGTAATGACCGCCCGCGTCACAGTCAAAATCGGTCACCCTCAAGGTCACCTGTTGGCCCCCGTATTTACAAAGGTTGATGGTGTATTGGGTCCAGGGCAGATATCCCCAATCGTTGGGGGTGCCATTGATGGTGCAGGCTCCGTTGCCGCCGTTGCCCGTAAGGCCGTCCACCACGATCTGGCCCAGGTTGTTGGCCCAGTTGTAACTGACGGCGGCCACCACGGCCCCGCCCACCAGGACATCGGCCCGCAAAAAGGTGTCCCCGGTCAAATCATTCTTTTGAAAATGGTAATTCTCAAAAACACCCGCGAACCAGAAGGAGAGGCAGCATTGTCCGTTGGAAGGCACCGTGTCGGTTTGTTGGATACTGGCCCAGTCCTGGTGGTTGTTATCGCCACGGCCTGAAAAAAGCTGGGCGGCGAAATTTCCTGTATGGGTCATATTTAATCCGCCGTTGGAATTGGTGGCGGGGCCCGACTGGACCAGGCTGGCGTTGGGTTGGCAAACCATGGAAACCGCCGAACCACTGGAGGTAGTCCAACCGGCAAGGCTGCCAGCCTCAAACCCGGGGTTTACCCAGGCCCAGGCCGTGCTGATGCCCTCAAACCCCAGGAACATCTCAAAAAACAGGATTTCGGTCAATTTTGAACGACGGAAAATTCCAAACATGTTAAACCTCCCGCGCGAACAGGACGTTTTTCAGACGTTAGAATTTTTAATTTAGGTTTTGGTTCTTTTTAAAAGGGGGGAGGAGCCGCTTGTTAGGGGTGACAGCCGGTAGCAAAATCTTCTCTCGATTAAATTATAACTTTTCACGGGTTCGGCAATCACAAATTCAAAACGTGTCAGGGGAAATTTTAGGTAAAATAAATCGTGCCAGGGTAAACGAGGGACAATGGATGGGTTTTGGCGGATAATTTTCGGGAAGAGGCTTATTTTCAGGGAAAACGGTTTCAAGTTTGTTTCCTTATATGGCGTCCTAATGTCTTTGCTTTTGATGAATCCCAGGCGGGGGTAAAATTGGGCACCTCCCAAAGGATGGAAAATGCCTTTCACGTTACTGAAGATAAACTGGTTGGAAGCCCTTCACCCGCGCCACCTCCTTGATCCAACCACCCTTTGCCTTTTATCCGCCAACCTGATTCCCCTGGCCGGTGTCTTCTGGTGGCATTGGGATTTATTTCTTCTCATGATGGTGTATTGGATGGAAACCGGGGTGATCGGGTTCTGGAATATTTTGAGGATGGCTATTGAGGCAAGGTGGTTCGCCCTTTTCCTGGTCCCGTTTTTCTGCCTTCATTTCGGGGGTTTTATGTTCGGTCATTTTGTGGTTTTGTTGGGTCTGTTTGGAAAGGACTGGCACCAGAAGATTCACGGGCCTGGTGATGTTATCCAGGTTCTTTTTTTCGGAGCCGGTCTTTGGATTCCGGTTCTCGCGCTTTTCGTGAGCCACGGTATTTCCTTTTTGCTCAACTTTTTGAATCCTTTTTTCGCCCGGAAGCGAAAACCATTATTTTCCAAACAGGATGGAGCCCCGCAACAACCGTTGCCGGAAAAATTCAGGGACAGGGCGCTGGAAATTAACGAAATAATGAAGGCCCCCTATCGGCGTATTTTCATCCTGCATTTGACCCTTATTTTTGGAGCGGTATTAACAGTGATTTTTCAGACGAAAACGGCTGCTTATGTCCTGCTGATTTTGATTAAAATCATCGTAGATACGGCCTCCCACGCGCGGAAGAATTTTATGGATGGTTTTTTTAACCAGGACTGAAATTGAAAAAGGAATCCCATGATTTCCATTTCCGCCCATTTAACCCCTGAGAAATTCCTCAAAACCGCCGGGCCCTGGCTTGAGAAAAATGAGCCCCAAAACAACCTGATTCTCGGAATCGCCTCAAATATCGCTTCAAAGCCTCTGGACCAGAGGCAGGAATACCACTTTTGGGTGGTCAAAAAAGGGAAGGAAATCGCGGGGGCCGCCTTTTGGACGCCTCCGTTTAAATTAAGCCTCACCGAAATGGAATCCGACGCCCTCATTTTCCTGGCCCGGAAGCTGGTTAAACAGGTCCCCCTTATCCCGGGGGTGAACGGACCCAAGGAAATCCTTCCCACTTTTATCCGCGCCTGGAACGCGCCCGGCCTCCAGGCGGAAATAGAAACATCCTCCCGTCTTTATCACTTGGAAAAGGTTGGGGAGGTTCCACCGGTTGGCGGCGAAATGCGGATTGCCGGGCCGGAGGAAACCGACCGTCTTACCCAGTGGTTCAAACTCTTCCGGGAGGAACTTCGGGCTCCCGAAAAATTGGACGAAAGGGAATGGGTCGGGGGGTATATCCGGGAACAACGGTTGTTTGTCTGGAATCATGGCCAAGCCTGCGCAATGGCCGGTTACGCGGGGATAACCCCCAACGGAGCCAGAATCGTCATGGTTTACACTCCACGGGGACTTCGGAAAAGGGGCTACGCCACCAACCTGGTGGCTTCCTTAAGTCAAAAACTTCTCCAGGGGAGCCGCAAATTCTGCGTTTTATATACCGACCTTTTAAACCCGACCTCCAACCACATTTATCAAAAAATAGGTTATTTGCCGGTTTGCGATTGGGATAGCTACTCTTTTCAGGCTTTTAAGGGGCTGTTGGAAGGGGAATAACCGGTTCTCATACCCAAATGTCTGACGGCATTCGGGTATGGCGGGCTGGCAATGGGGATTATTCAATTTTTTCAGCCCCAAATAAAAAGCCTGAACGAATGTTCAGGCTTTTGGTACACATGAAACAAAAAAAGCGCCGGAAAATTTCTTTCCTAGCGCTTTTTTTTCTTCGCGGCCTTCTTCGCTTTCTTCGCCATGAGCAACCTCCTTCTCTTCGCTAAACGTAGGTTCATCCTAACACCCGCTCCCGCGTCATATTTTTATATCTTTGGTTGAAAAGTTTTGTGCATCGATTTGTGTTGCTATTTAGAAATAATGGGAGATGGAAAAAGGCAATTTTGAATTCTGAATTTTGAGTTTTTAATTTCGAAAATAAGCGCGCCCAACTGTCTTACGGCAGATGGGTATTTTTATTTGGTTATGGGAATCATTAATTGTTCCGCAAATAAGTATGCCCAAACGTCTTTCGGCGTTCGGGCATTATTTTTTGATTATGGATATCATTTTCATTTTTTCAAAAAATAAAGGCCGCACGCTCCGGCAAGGCGGAGATCAAGGGGCTCACCCAATCTTATGATTGTTTTGTTAGTGGCCCAACTTTGATTTACGGTGCGACCTGTAGGTATCTTTCTCCCATTCGGGTCTTACCGCAATAAAAATGAAGGGGAGATAAAATATTTTTCACGCATAAAATGTACCTGATTTTTCGAAAACGGAATGGAGGGGTTCCGGGGGACAGTCCGCGGGGAAAAAGAAAAACCTTTATTTGGCTGGTGCCGGCTCGGGTTTGTTTTCGGCCAGGCTTGCTTCCTGAAGAATAAACAAGGTTCCCCAGGCCTGGCCGGTTGGGCTGTTTCCGGCGGAACTGTCGAGGCGGAAGCGTCTTTTCTTGTTTTTCCAGTTGGTATCCAGGTATTCCTTCTTTAAATCCTGGCGTTTTTTAATGGCCTGGGCCATCAGATCCCCAATATCGCCAAAAGGGGAATCCTTCATGTTTAAATAAACATTTGTCAGGCTTTTGGGGTTCATATCCAGGATTTTTCCGGCCTTGGCGTTGACGAAAAGGGTACTGCCTTCCGTTGAAACCGCGATGGCTCCAATGGGAAGGGAATCCAGGACGTTTCGCAGGGAGGCCGCGTAATTCAGGGCCATTTGATCCCCCTCCTTCACCTTTTCGCTTAAAAGGTTCGCCCTTTTGGCCAGCTCAATGAGTTCCTTTTCCCCCTGCACGGTCCTGTAAGCCAGGTAGCCGGAATGAATCGCCACGACGAAAAGGAGGGCGCAGGAGAGCATCAGGATGGGGTCCATGTAGTTGAAAACGTCGCTTTTGAAATAAATCAGGTAAAGGTACATGCCCGTGACAGCCAAGGCTACCACAATGCTCCTCCCGATGGATTGGCTGATGGCGGAGATAAAAAATGTTAAAAAGATGGTAATGAGAAGGTTGGTTTCCATGTGGTCGTAAAAGTAAAGCCCCACCAGCAAAAAGACAAAATCCATCGAAAAAACGATGTATTGAAAATGAACCTGCTCAAATTTGGCCTCCGTGAGGAAATAGAAAGGAATGAAGGTGGCGGCCAGCAATGACGCGAAAATAATGGCGGTTGTTTTTTGATCCGGGTGTGTTTGAACGAAAAAGAAAGCGAAACAGAAGAGGATGACGGCCAAAAGGGCCCGGATAAGGAAGAGGTTCTTTTTGACCTGGGGGGTAGCCTGTTGAATGTCGGACATGTTAGCCTCTCAAAATCTGGTCGTTGGTCATCGGTCGTCCGAAGGGATTGATCGAAAACCTTTTAAAGGTTTGTTCATCATAAGTCAGGGTTAAACGAGTGAAAAGCCAAAAGACAACCTATCCATTAAATGTCTGGCTCGCCCTTCTCGCGGTTTACGTGATTTGGGGCTCCACCTACCTCGCGATCCGTTTCGCCGTTCAAACCATACCCCCTTTTTTCATGGCAGGAACCAGGTTCATCGTCTCCGGACTCATTTTGTACGGGTTCACGCGTTGGAGGGGCTGTCCCAGGCCCACCCTCCTCCAATGGAGATCGGCGGCCATCATTGGTTTTTTCCTTCTGGTCATCGCCAATGGGGGAGTCAGCTGGGCGGAACAAAAGGTTCCTTCCGGCGTCACGGCTCTGCTTGTGGGAACCGTTCCTCTTTGGATCGCGGTGCTTCAATGGGTTTGGAATGGGGAAGCAAGGCCCGGTTGGAAAGTTTGGGCGGGAATCGCACTGGGAACGATTGGCATTAGCCTTTTGGTTTTTACCCGGGGCAATATCAGTTTTGAACAAGTG
>JAHFCG010000094.1 GCA_023249615.1 candidate division FCPU426 bacterium
AAAGGATAAAAGTAACATTTGATTAGTTATCGAGCTTCATCGGCTTTGATCGGCGGCTAAAAAATTTTTGTTAGTTAGGATTTTGTACATGCAAACTCTTTCTTTTATTCCTCATTTGGACCTTTTGGGCCGTCTTTTTTTAGCCGTCCTTCTTTCCGGCATCATCGGCTGGGAAAGGGAGCGGATGCGCAAACCTGCCGGGTTCAGGACCCATATTCTTGTCGGAATCGGCTCGACCCTGACGATGATGGTTTCCCTTTATATGGTGGATCTTTACCCTGACATGAAAAGCGTGGATCCCAGCCGTATCGCGGCGCAGGTGATCGTGGGCATCGGTTTTTTGGGAGCTGGAACCATTCTTCGCTCGCGGGAAGGCATCGTCTCGGGATTAACGACCGCCGCCAGCCTTTGGGTGGTTTCGGGGATCGGCCTCGCGGTGGGCTGCGGGTTTTACTCGGGGGCGCTTTATACGACCTTCCTGGTCATGGTGGTTTTGTATTTCATGAACTGGGTGGATGATTATATTGAAGGACACATTTACCATTCCGTGACCATCCACGCCAAAATGAGCGGCCAACTCATAGAGACCGCGAAGGAAATATTGAGGGAGTTTGGGGTCAAAATTATCCGCACCGAGGTCCAGACACCCACCCCTTCCGAAAAATTCGTGGTGGTTCATTTCAAACCGGTCCCCGTGGCTGAGGGAAAAAGAATCGCCCACAAACTTTCCAAATTATCCGGTGTCAGGGAAGTCGTTTTTGACTAGGAAGCTGATTGAAACATTTGTGCGCCGAAACGACCGATAAAACCGATGTGATTTCATCAGGTTATCGGCCTTCATCGGTCTTGATCCGCGTGCGATTTTCAAATTATTTTTAAAGGTGTTTTGATGAGCGTATTACCCCGAGAATCCAAAACGAGTATTGATACATCCGCCAAAAGGGTCGAGGCTCCGGAACTTTCCGAGGCTCCCCTGAAGGCCATGGGAAAGCCCGCGCGCGAATTTAAACTTGGCAACCTCAACCTGAACGGCCGGGTGTTTTTGGCGCCCATGGCTGGTTACACCGATACGGCTTTCCGGCGTTTGGCCAGGCGCTACGGCGCGGCCATGGTTATTACTGAAATGGTCAGCTCCCGGGCCTTGATTAATGGAAACGAAAATAGCAACGACAAGAGCAAGGAATTGATGGAGTTCACCGAGCCCGAAAGACCCGTGGGAGTTCAGTTGTTTGGCGGGGACCCCGGCATCATGGGCGAAGCGGCGGCCAGGGTGGTTAAAGAGGTTCATCCCGATGTGATCGACATCAATTTTGGGTGCCCCGTTGGAAAAATTTTGAAGTGCGACGCCGGAGCGGCGATTTTGAAGGAACCCCAAAGGGCAGGCTGGATCGTGAAGGCCATGGTTGAGGCGACGGGAGGCAAGGTTCCCATAACGGTTAAAACCCGCGGAGGATATGACGCCATGGATAACGCGGTATTCGAGGTATTGGAGGCGGTCCAGGAAGCCGGGGCCTCGGCTTTGGCAGTTCATGCGAGGACAAGAAACCAGATGTTTGAGGGGAAGGCCAACTGGGAAGTCATTAAAAATTTAAAGAAGAAAGCCCAAATACCCATCATCGGCAACGGGGACGTCAAATGCGCGGAGGATGCCTACAAGCTTTTCAACGAGACAGGTTGCGACGGTATCATGATCGGACGGGGAAGCATGGGAGCCCCCTGGATCTTTGAGGAAATCAATCATTACCTGGAAACGGGAAAACCGCTCGGCCCGCCGTCCCTCAAGTTCAAGATCGGGATCGCCCTGGAACAGTTAAAATGTTCCATTGAGGTCAAGGGGCCCCGGATGGGGTTGCTCGAAATGCGGAAACATCTTTCCCATTACCTGAAGGGTTTCGAGGGAGCCAGGGATATGCGCCAAAGGCTTTTGACCTCCGATGATACCGATTGGGTGGTAAAGACCTTGACTGAAATTTTTGAGTCCATTCCGGACGGCGCGGCCGTTCTTCCACAGGCTTAAACCTTGATCGACACCCTTTATTCCTGGGACGTCGCCTTCTTTTTCTGGGTGAACCGCGGATGGTCCTGCGTTCCGCTTAACTACATATTCCATTTTTTTAATGAATTGAAATTTTTCATGGCGCCCATCTTCTTGTTAGCGGGGTACCTTTGGTTCAAAGATGGATTGAAGGGCCGGTTCCTGATTTTCGCCCTGTTGTTATCCGTGCTCATCGCCGACCAAACAGCGGCTCATGTGTTAAAGCCGATTTTCATGCGGGTTAGACCCTGCAATGTCTTGACGAATGTTAATCTTCCCTATGGTGGAAAGGTATCCTATTCCTTTCCCTCAAACCACGCGGCCAATATCGCGGCGGTCATGCTTCTTTTAAGTCTAAGTTTCCGGCGTTGGACAGGGGTTTTTGTGGTTTGGGCCTTGATGGTGGGGTTTGCCCGTATTTACCTCGGCCACCATTATCCCTCGGATGTTTTGGGCGGCTTTGTCATCGGTCTAGGAGCCGGTGGAATCGCCTGGTGGGTTTCCCGAAGGCTGATGGAAAAATGGATAAAGCGCCGTCCTGAAAATTGAAAGATATTTTTTTAAATTACCCTCATCCCCTCCTTGTCCCCTCAAGGGAGAAGGGGGGACTCCTGAAACGCTGTTTATTCTTCCCCTCGCCCCTTGGGGGAGAGGGATGGGTGAGGGGTGAAGTGATTTTAGGTTTTTTAAATAAGGATTACCCATGACCGAAAAAAACCAACTGATGCCCTCCACTCTTTACCTTGTCGCCACCCCCATCGGTAACCTGGAGGACATGACCTTTCGGGCCCTCAAGGTCCTAAAAGAAGCCACCCTTGTCGCCGCCGAAGACACGAGAAATACCCTGAAACTCCTCACCCATTTTGGGATCAAGGCGAACCAGTTAATTTCCTGTTTCGAGCATAACGAGGCCAAGAGGGTGGACGAAATCCTCAAAACCCTTGAGGCAAAGGGAACGGTGGCCCTGGTTTCCGACGCGGGAATGCCGGGGATATCCGATCCCGGTTTTCAATTGGTAAAGGCCGTGGTGGAAAAGGGATTTACCGTGGTACCCATCCCCGGGGCTTCCGCTCTTTTGGCTGCCTTGCCAGCCTCCGGTTTTCCGGCCACTCCCTTCACCTTTGTGGGTTTTTTACCCGCCAAAGCCGCGGAACGGCAAAGCGTCCTCGCCCAGTTCAAGTTACAGGAACACACGCTTGTTTTTTTTGAATCCCCGCACAGGGTCCGCGAAAGTTTGAAGGACATGATGAATGTTTTTGGGAACCGGCAGGGGGTGGTGGGAAGGGAATTGACCAAATTGCATGAGGAATTTGTCCGGGGAACCCTTCAGGAACTTTGGGTCCATTTTAAAACCCATTCTCCCAAGGGCGAGTTCGTCATCATGGTGGAGGGGGCGGAACACAGGAAACCCTCCGAACATGAAAAATGGGCGGGGATTTCCATTGAAGACCAGCTCATCAGGTTTATGAAGGAACAGAACCTTTCCAAAACCGAGGCGGTCAAGGCGGTTTGCAAGGTCCGGGGTCTTCCCCGGGAGGTGGTTTATCAAATTGCCACGGAGATCAAATCGATTCCGGGGGAATCCCTCGACAGGGATGAGGGTTTGGATTAAAAAGCGGCGTCCATTTCGCCTTTTGCCCTAATTGGCCGAAAAAGCCGGGAGTTGAAACCCGGAAAATATTTTTAAGGTTTTCAATTCTTTTGAAACGAGGTTGAAGTCACGAAGGAGTGAACGGTAATATGGCGGGAATCTTCGGGCTTGTTTGTCCGGTTTTTATTTTTGAAAAAAGGAAAAGATGTGAACCAGAAAACACAATGGCGCCGGGCTTTGAAAACAAAAAGGATGGTTTGGGGCCCGGGGGGGGTGTTCGCCCTAATGGTCCTGATTAATGTTTCCTGTTCCAGTCCCGCTCCTTCGGTAGGGCCCCAGCCAAACCCTTTCATTTTTTCCGGTGCCCTAACCTATACTGGGTCGCTTGGGACCGTGGACAGCACCCACAATCTTGCTATTGAAATGAATAGTTCGCCCGCCTTTCGCACCTCGGGAGCGTTTAAGAAAAGCAACGCGGTCAATGGGGATGGGTATCTCCTAGGCATGCCCGGTGCGGGGGTTTATTACCTTTTGGCTTTTTTTCGTTCCTCCATTCCGGCCTGCGATGTATATGGGAGTTCGGGGTTTCCGATTCCGCACCAGGGCGATCCCTATTTTATCTACGATGGCAGTTTATGCGGAGGTTCCACCCCGATCACTGTTTCCGCGCCCGTTACCCTGCCTATCAACGTTAGTTTTGACGACTCCTGTCTTTTAAACGGTGTTTCCGGAACCATCGCTTACGGCGGAACCAGTATTGTTTCCTCTAGTCAGGGGATTTATGTCGCGCTTTATACCGATTCGGCTTACGTCAATTTGGATTTTGTGGCCCAGGAGTATCTGACCTGTAACTCCACCAACTACAGTTTGGGATCCTTGAGCGGATCCACCGAATATCTCCAGGCTTTTCTTGACCTGGCGGGAACGGGAAAGCCCGCGCCGGGGGATCCCTTTGTTCAATATGGGCCGATAACCCCTTCTCCAACGCTTAATGTTAATCTCGCGTTTAACGACACGACCAAATTTCCCTAATCGCGCAGTAAAAAATCGAGTTTGACGGGCATTAAACCTTGGCCATTAAACAAATTCTCTGGGGAACTTTTCTCAAAATTATTTTTGGGTTCCTGCTTCTTTTGATGAGCGCCTCCATGGTGGTTGTCGCCGGTCATGCCCTTTCCCGAATAACCTTGATGGAAAAAGAATCGGTGGTTTTTCTTGTTTGTTTCTTCGTCTACTTTTTTATTCATTTTCTGCTTTATAAGCCAATTCTCAGCCATGTGATGGCCCACGAATTAACCCATGCCTTGGCGGCGGTTTTGATGGGGGGGAAGGTCACCTCCATTCACGCCTCAACCACGGGCGGGACCACGATCGTGAATAAAACCCACCTCTTCATCAGTCTGGCCCCCTACATTTTTCCCCTTTACACGGTTATTTCGCTGGGTCTTTACGCCATCGCCGCCCAGCCCTTCAAAATTTATTTGATCGGGTTGGTCGGGTTTACATATTCCTTTCACCTCGCCCTTACGGGTTACTCCCTGTCGCATCACCAGCCGGATTTAAAGGAAGGGGGAGTGGTGTTCTCCTTGATTTTCATTTTTTCCGGAAATATGATTGTCTTGATGTTTTTGATTTCAATCCTCTGGCCGCAAGCCCTGTCGCTGCCGCAAGCCTGTTCCGAAACGTTTCACTGGGCCTGGCATTTCGCCCAATCCTTGTTTCAACTTTTGAAGTCCCATTTCCCCAGCCCGGAGGGCAAACCCACGTGAAAAAAACCTTTGTGTTGGACACCAACGTCCTGATTCACAACCCCCATGCCCTGGAATCCTTCGAGGAAAACACCGTGGTTATCCCCCTTGGCGTGATCGAGGAACTTGATACCTTCAAAAAGTATGAGGATGAAAGGGGCCGGAACGCCCGCGAAGTGGCCCGTATGCTGGATACCCTGAGGCACAAAGGAAACCTTCAGGAGGGAGTCCCGCTGGACAACGGCGGATTGGTCCGGGTGGATATCAGCACCCCCAATGGGCATTTGCCCCCGGCCCTTTCCCACATGAAGATCGACAACAACATCATCGGGATAGCCCTCGCCTTGAAGGAAAAGGGTGAAAACGTCAAGTTCATCACCAAGGATATCAATGTTCGAATCAAGGCCGACGCCCTGGGTCTGGTTTCAGAGGATTTTGAAACCAACAAGGTCAACATCGACGAGTTTTACCCCGGGTGGACCACCTTAACCGTTAAGGAAAGCGAGGTGGATGAGTTTTACAAAACGGGAAAACTGGAACTGAAACCCTATGTGGACCAGGTCAAACTTTATGAGAATGAGTTCCTGCTGTTAAAAAGCGATATTCATGAAACCAAGACAGCCTTGGGAGTTTATAAAGATAGTTTAAAGCAGGCCCAGTCGCTTTGGTTTAAGGACCCGGAAGCCTGGGGTATTAAGGCTCTGAATCGGGAACAGCATTTCGCCCTGAACCTTCTTTTAAATGACCGTATTTCAATGGTGACCCTGGTGGGGTCGGCCGGTACGGGTAAAACTTTGCTGGCCCTGGCGGCGGGCCTTTTGAAAACATTGGATGAAAAAAAATTCAGAAGAGTTCTCGTTTCCCGCCCCATTGTTCCGCTGGGCAAGGATATTGGTTATTTGCCAGGGACGAAGGACGAGAAACTCATGAACTGGATGCAGCCCATTTTTGACAATCTGGAATTCATCCTGGATAAAGGGCACCTCCAGAGCGACACGGAAGAGGTGGATGACAAGGTCCAGTATCTTTTGGATTCACACAAACTGGAAATGGAAGCCCTCACCTATATCCGCGGCCGTTCCATCCCGAAACAGTTCATGATTGTTGATGAGGCCCAGAACCTTACACCCCATGAGATCAAGACCATCGTTTCCCGCGCCGGCGTGGGAACCAAGATAATTATGACAGGGGACCCCTATCAGATTGACAATCCTTATCTAGACGCCTCCTCCAACGGTATTGTTTACCTGGCGGAGCGCTTCAAGGGCAATGAGATGTTCGGGCACGTAACCCTATCCAAGAGCGAACGCTCACCACTGGCGGCCCTTGCCGCGAAAGTTCTTTAGGGAAACATTCAATTTAGGATGAAAAATGTTAACAGATGTTGTCTTGGGAAACGTTGAAGGGGCCATCGTTGCTCTTCTCACTTACTTTATATTTAAAAATTTAAATTGGGAAACAATTAGGCGTGAAACAAAACCCAAGATAGTTTTTTGGGTTTTTGCCCTATTAATTTTTTATGGTGTGGTTGCTTTTTTATTCTTCTATCAAATACCAAAAAGAACAACTCCGCGGTTATCAGGAGACCCTTTTCTGCCAACGGTGGATGTTTTTTTGGTGTTGTATACGGGGTTTTCTTTTTTTGCTTTTGTAACGTGGCCCCAAGCTAAAGCTGCTCGCAAGCGTGGTGAGTGGTAATTGAGTTGTTGATTGTTATTAAACCATTAGGAAGCAAAACTAAATGAAAAGCGAAGCGGTTCATCATCAATCGAAAATACAACAATCGCGGTTAATCGCCATCACTATGGGTGACCCTGCGGGCATTGGTGGGGAAGTAGCATTAAAAGCACTCGCCTCCCTCATCCATAAATCGAAATCACGATTCATTTTGGTGGGCGACTATAGTTTTTTAGTTCAACAAACCAAAAAATTCAAAGTGCGGCTTCCCCTTGTTTGGGTGAATGAGGCAGGATTAGCCCGCGAATTAAAAGGCAAGGTGGGGGTACTAGACCTGGGCGGAGCAAAGTCTGTTCATTGGGGAAAAATTACGGTCGCCAATGGAGCGGCGGCGGTTCGGTACATTACCGAGGCGACCCGATTAGCTTTGGCTGGTGAGGTGGATGCCATTGTTACGGCTCCGATTTGCAAAGAAGCCATCCACAAGGCTGGCTGTCCCTTCCCGGGCCATACGGAATTACTGGCGCACCTTTCCAAAACCAAAACCTTCGCAATGATGATGGTGGGCGGGTCCTTCAAAATTGTTCTTCAATCCATTCATCTTTCCCTGAAAGATTCCATTTCCAAAATCACCCCTTCCCTGGTTTGGGAAAAACTGGAATTAACCCAAAAGACACTTCAAGGCTGGTTTGGAATCCCCAAGCCCCGAATCGCGATCGCGGGGGTAAATCCTCATGCCGGTGAAAATGGAGCTTTTGGCAAAGAAGAAATCCGAATTCTGAAGCCGTTGGTGGCAAAGGCCCAAAGGAAGGGTTGGAAAGTTTCTGGACCTCATCCACCGGACACTCTTTTTTACTGGGTTTCCAAGGGTCACTATGACGCGGTTCTTTGCATGTACCACGACCAGGGCCTAATTCCCCTCAAGTTGACGGCCTTTGAAACAGGGGTCAACCTGACCTTAGGGCTGCCCTTTGTTCGAACCTCTCCGGACCATGGAACCGCTTTTGATATTGCGGGCAAGGGTAAAGCCAATCCCTCCAGCATGATCGCGGCCATTCAATTGGCGGAGCGTTTACTGATATAAAACCTTGTTTTTTTGGGCCCCCTTTTAAAAAACCGGTGGTACAATCCACCCATCCCCAGTTTTAAGGATAAACCAAAGAAAAGGGTTCTTTTCTCAATCTTTTTTTCGTTGAGAAATTGTTGGCATTAAAAGGGCATCAAACTGTTATTAAAAAATAAGGCAAGTGATAACTTTTACAACAAATTCCTGGCGGGAGGCCTGAAGTGATAACTGGAAATTTTTGGAAATTATTAGGCGGGTTTACTTTTTTATTCGCCTTGGGTTTTGGCGTTAGTTGTACTAGAAATATTACGGTTCCTGTCAGCCCGAGTCTCCCGAACAATACCCCAACGAATACCCCAACCCCAACAATCACGAATACTCCTCTGAATACCCCCACCAAAACGCCGACCGTTACCCCTACCAATTCACCTACACCCACGATTACCCCGACCCCGGCTGGTCCGACCAATACTCCCTCGGATACTCCGACCGTTACCCCATCCAATACACCTTCCAACACGGCAACCTTAAGTCCCACCAATTCCCCCACGAATACACCAACGCCTGATCCTAATTTGATTGATGACTTTGAGGATAACGATGGCCAAGTTCAACCGGGCCCAGGTCCTGTTACCTGGAGCGGTTATTGGAACAGCAACACGGACGGGTCCTCAAGTATTTTCCCGGCCCCCGCGAGTTGGGTGGATACAGCGAGCCCAGGCAATGGTTCCAATTTCGCGGCTCATGTCACCTCAGGCGCCGTTACTTCCTACGCGAATTTCGGCTTCAATTTTATCAGCCCGCAGACCGCTTCCTCCGTGGTGGATCTTTCAGCAAGGACCGGGGTAATTTTTGATGTTAAAATTGAGCCCGGTAGCGGCAGTACCATGAATGTGGCCTTTTCCGATATCGATACGGATGTCGCGGGAGGTATTTGCACGGGTTGCAGCGATTACCACGAGGCCAAGGTTTGCCTTACCACCAGTTGGCAATCGGTTACGGTTTTCTTTAACCAATTGAATCAGGAGGGTTTTGGGGTTCCTCAGGCGGCTTTCCAACCTGCGTCGATTTACGGGTTGTATTTCAAATTCCTGCCGAATACGGCCATGGATGTTTGGGTGGATAATATCCGTCTGACATCGGCGGCCGCTCCCCCGGCTCTCACCAACAAGAACGTTTCTGATTTTGATTTCAACGCGGGTGGAACCAACATCAACTCCGGCTTGACCAATTACCTTGCGGGGAACAAGGGATGGACCGCCTACGTTGACCCCAATCCCCCGGTAAGCGGAAATTTACAGCTGCCATTTGTTCAATGCGGGGGCAAATCTCCGAATCTGGCGGCAATGAACAGCTCTTTTGGCGGCCATATAATTGCCAACTGGACCGGCGGGGGTAGTTATCCCTCCGCCTCGCTGACCTGCAACCTTTATACAGGAGCCTTCCCGGGGGCGATCACCTACTTCAACATCACTCCATTCACGGGAGTGGATTTCTGGGTCAAGGTCAATACCTTGAGCGGGACCGTATCCGCGCCAAACCTTACTTTTTATGTTCCTCTTTCCACCACTGTTCCTTCCGGTCTCAATCTGGATGGGGACGGTACTTGTGGCGGAAGTTGCTGGGATCATTTTGCCAACAGCATGCCTGGAGCCGGAAGCGGTTGGGTTCATAAAACCCTGGCTTTTGCCAGTGGTTTTGCCCGTGGCGGTTGGGGACCTGCTACTTTGGCGCCTTGTTCAAACACCAACATCAATGACGGATGTAACAGCACGAAGGTAATGCAATTCCAATGGGCGGCTTCCGCGGGAGCGAACGCCGGCACCATTAATGCTGATTTCGAGGTTGATAACGTAACCTTCTATTGATTGACGCCTTTTTGAGCCCGGCTCCATTCGGAGCCGGGCTTTTTTGTTTTGTGGGCTGCTTTACCGGCTGCCAGGCCCACGGGCTATGCCCGTGGGCCTAGCCGTGTACCCGGGCCGGGGTCCTGCCCCGCCCGGGTGGCAGCGCTGTCCAAGAACACAAAGGGGATCATGTTCTCTTTTTAGTTTTGAAATGATAGGGTTTAAAATTCTCAAGGGAGAGCTGTCCCTTGACTAAAAAAGAAAATTGGGACCCCAAAGCAGCCTGCCACCAAATTTTCCCAAGGTGATAGCTTCCCGTTATAATGCGCCAATGGAATCTATTTCGGCCTTATTCAAAGAATTCGCCTTTCATCCCCGCAAATCCGCCGGCCAAAACTTTCTGACCGATTCAAAAATTCTCGATCAAATCGACCTGGTGATTCAATGTCCCTCTGATGATGTTTTGCTGGAAGTTGGCGGGGGATACGGGGTTTTAAGCGAGAGGTTGGCCAAGAAGGGTTTTCCTCTTGTCATTGTCGAGCCCGACCATAAATTGTTCGCTATGTTGGAACGAAAATTCGAGAAAACGCCCAAGATTTCCCTGGTCAAGGCTGATATTTTAAAATTGGATATTAATTCATACGCTCCAACCTCCGGAAAAATGACCGTCGCGGGTAATATCCCTTATTACCTGACGACACCCCTGATTACCCGTCTTCTAACCCAAAATAATTCCACTGTCCGGAGGGTTTATTTGATGGTTCAAAAGGAGGTGGCCGAACGCATGGCCGCCAAACCTGGTACTAAAGCCTATGGGGCGCTGACCCTTTGCGCTCAATATTATTCGGTGGTGAAAAAGCTTCTTGATGTTCCAGCGAAATGTTTCAGGCCAAAACCCAAGGTGGATTCGGCCTTTATCGAATTGGAAATCAGGCCATCTTTCCCCTTGTCTGGGGAGGCCGAAAAACATTTTTTCGCGCTGGTGAGGGCCATTTTCCAAAGCCGGCGCAAAATGCTTTCAAATTCTTTAAAGTCTTTGGGAAAATCAATGGACCAAACCCAGAGGGCTTTAAAACTTGTAAACATTCAACCTGATATCCGGGGAGAAAAGTTAAGTCTAGAAGAATTGGTGGGGCTTTCCAGGGCCCTGGATTCGATGGAATTGTAAGGGTCTTTTGGTCATGTTAAGATGCCGCCTTTATATCCCCTAACCTTTAAGGAATTTTATGTGTGGAATTGTCGGGTATACCGGCCAACGGCCTGCGGCGCCCTTACTTTTAAACGGTTTAATCAAGCTGGAATACC
>JAHFCG010000210.1 GCA_023249615.1 candidate division FCPU426 bacterium
TTCCAGATCCGCCGGACGGCGGTGGTTTACAATGTTCCGTGCATTACCACGCTTTCCGCCTGCGCGGCGGCCGCCAATGGTATAGAAGCCATGAAAAAGCGGGAGATTAAGGTGAAAACACTCCAGGAGTTCCATTCTCTTCAGTAAAACCCCACCGAAAGATTAACATTGTTCACCGCAGAGACGCGGAGGCGCAGAGTAGGGCTTGAATTGTTAACAAAACAACCAAAAACAACCAACCCTAAGATTAACATTGTTCACCGCAGAGGCGCAGAGCCGCAGAGAAAGACCGGATTTATCCACAAGAACCAAAAACAGGTAAAACAAACAAGGGGTTTTGTCCGTCAATCCATTGGTTTTCTCGGCTACCTCCGCGCCTCTGCGGTAAAAGCCCAATCCTTAAATGTTAATTTTGTCCCATGAATTTTGTCGCCAAAAACCGTAACTAAAAGTAAAATTAACCCGTACCTGATTTATGAAACCGGTTCAAATTTAACGCCTGTAAGCGTTAATTAAAAATCGAAAAGGCAAATCAAAATGGCCGTCGCTCCTGAAAAGCGCCGTTACAATCGTTTTGAGTTTCAAAAATCGGTTCAAGTATTTCCTGTCCTCCCTTCCAAATCCGGCAACATCTTCGAAGTCCAGCAAAATCCCCTCAAGGTCTGGGCCAATGACATCAGCGAGGGCGGGTTGCGCCTTGAGACCTCCAATTCCTTCAACCCCAATTTTCTTCTCAAACTGAATTTTGAGGTGGAAGAGGAAAAGTTGGTTGAAGTGTTCGGAAAAATCATCTGGACCAGGGACAGCCATTGCGGGATCAGGTTCATGCTGGCCGACCAGGAAATGCGCAAGGGCATCCGCTCCTTCGCGAAAAAGAAAGCTTAATTTACCGCAGAGGCGCAGAGGTCGCAGAGAACACATCCATATTCTCAGAGTCTTTTCTTCTTAAAACCCAAGAGGTTGTGCTTCTGATTTTGTCTTTTCTCTGCGACCTCTGCGCCTCTGCGGTGAAAAGCTGTCTTGTTACGTTCTGCCTAATCTCATAAACTAAACCCATGGAAAACCGCCTCCACATTTATTACGGGTACGGCAAAGGAAAAACCACTTCCGCGATGGGTTTGGCCCTTCGCGCCGTTGGCGCCGGTCAAAAGGCCGCCATTGTCCAATTTGACAAGGGTTATGACGGTGTTAACGAGCATTATTCCGAACGGAAAATTCTTAGAACCCTCCCCAACATCAGCCTGTTTCCCTTTGGCAAGGAGCGGGTTTTGGGCCCGGGCGCCTTCCGATTTAAAAATGAACCGGGGGATTTTGAGGAGGCGCAAAAGGGCCTCGCCAAGGCTAAAGAACTCCTGGCTTCCGGAGATCAGTCCCTCCTGGTCCTGGATGAGCTTCTGGCGGCCGTCATGTGCAAGCTGATTACTCAGGAAGAAGTCATGGGTTTGATCAGTCTCTACAATGAGAACCGGCGCTGTGAATTGGTCATTACCGGCCACCAGGTTTGGCCGGAGCTGGTCGAGAAAGCTGATCTGGTGACGGAGATGCGCAAAGAGAAGCATTACTTTGATCGGAAAATGGGGTCGAAAGAAGGCATCGAGTTTTAATTTTTTCCCTGCAGAGGTTGCGGAGGAAGATGCTGGAATTTAGGTGTCGTTGCGAGAAATGACCGCCGAGTAGGCGGTCGATGATGACGAAGCAATCTCAGTTTTAATTACGCCTCTTTTCAACTTGGGATTATATTTAAACTGGGGTTGTGCATCGGCCCTTTGGGCCGAGCATGGTCCCCTTTTCGGGGACTACCACAATCTTGTCGTAAACGACGGCCTATTCGGCCGTCACTCCTCGCAATGACAGATAAAAGGAACAACAGTGCAAACCGCCAAACTCCATTCCCCCGTTCCTTATTTCCTTCTGACGGCCCTAATGGGTCTGGTCCCAGTCCTGAACAACAAATACCCGGCTTCTTTTTTCCCCGCGCTTTCTCCCGGGTTGGTGGAGCTTCTTTCGGTGGCCCTGGGTGTTTTCGCCGCGGTGATGGGCTTTATGCGTCTGTGGAACAGGCTGGTCCAAAGGGATAAAGCTAGACGCTTGATTCGTAAAGCTGTCGAGAACCGGCATATTCCCGAAAAACCTGATCCCAATGATGTTATTAACGCCGGCCGCATAATCTCCCGTCTTGTTCGAAACGCGGACGAGGATTTAAGGGAGATTGTTCCGGATTTCACACCCGTTTCCCTGAAGCGCCTTCAGGATTATTTACCCGTGTTAATGACTGAAATTGACAGGGAAGAAGAGGCCCGAATCCGAATGGGGGTGGCCGGGGTCTATCTGGGGGAAACCCTCTGCCGAAACAACGGCTGGAAGTGGTTTTTTAAGTCCGACCCGGCGCTGAAACAGTTCAGTTATTTGATTTCGGTTTTGCGCAAAGGGGATAAAGAAATCGATCCCTTTCACTGGGCCGCAGGCGCCATGACGGGCCAGCGCCGTTTAACCGACATTCTTAAAAAAGAAAATTAATGTTTACCACCAAGACTCCACCCATCCGCCTTTGGCGGAGGGCAGTGAAAACCACGAGCCGCCAAGGGAAGATCAGCCAAAGGGATTTCTTGTTTTTTAATAACGGGAAATCGAAAAGGTTAAAAATTTCTATTGCTTTGCTTACCTTGGCGTCTTGGAGTCTTGGCGCTGGATGGGGTTCGGCCTTTGCCGCCTGTCCGGGGGACCCCAAGTTCAACCGCCAAAGCATCATTCAGTTTTCGGGTGATGTCGTCCCCGCCATCTATCACCACGACGTGACCACCGCCCAAATCGAGGCCATGCGGTTAGGCCGTTATCATGCCGGATTAATGCACAACCCCGGCCTCACCTTGTCCAAACATGAATTTGAAACCAATTACCAAATCGGCGGTTCTCGAAGGGGAGGTTCCAGGGAAGTTTGTCTTTGGGTGGATTTAATCAAGGTTCAATTCAACTTCACCCACATGGATGTTTATCTTTCGAGCCAATACGCGGAGGGCACCTGCGCCTACAAGGTCATCCTGGATCACGAGAACCAGCACGTGGCCATTAATACCAGGGTTTACCGAAAATACCGCGCCTTGATGCTTTCGGCGTTGAAAAGGGATCGGACCATTCCCACCAAGAGGAATCCCTTGGACGCCCGATCCATGGAACAAGGCAAAGCCGTCATTACCGCCAGGATCAATCAATTGTTAAAACCCATCGAGGCCGGTTTTGTGAAGGAAGCCGCGGCGGAAAACGCCAGGATTGACACGATCGCCAACTACAAGCGGACCCAGGCGAAATGTAAGGAGTGGTGAAATTAGGAATGAGGAATTATTAATTAGGAATTTAAGGATTTTGTAGGGGCAAGGTATGCCTTGCCCTGTTTTTGATGAATCCCTTCTCCCTTGAGGGGAGAAGGTCAGGATGAGGGTGATTTTAGGTCTCTTGAACCACCCCCACCCTATGCCAATCCCATTTATGGGGAAGGATTGGCACAACCAAAGCTTGTTCCTAGGCTTGAGGCCTCGGTAGTGCCCCAATCCCTTTTATTAATTTTGGGTTTGGGGCA
>JAHFCG010000015.1 GCA_023249615.1 candidate division FCPU426 bacterium
AAATAAAGATCTACGCTGTCAGCGGTGAATTGGTAAAAATTCTTCCAATCACCACGGGAATGGCTTCATGGGACCTAACCGATACCAGTTTCCAACCCGTTGCCGCTGGTATTTATTTGGCGGTGTTGGCTGGAATAGATCCCATAAACGGTTTGAAGTTGAATAAAATAATAAAAGTGATGATTAAACATTGAAAGGAACAGGAGGCGGGTTGAAATCCGCTCCCGCTTTATGACCGTAAAAACAAAATCATCCCAACGCCTTGAAATTTCCTTTACGGTAATTTTCCTTTTATTTTTATTTTACGCCCCTGCTTTTGCCCTCTTTTATCGAGGTGGGAATTTGGGAGTGGGTGTTCGAGCCATGGGGTTAAGCGGGGCCTTTACCGCGATCGCGGATGATCCTAGCGCTGGATATTGGAATCCTGCGGGACTTGTACAGGTGGAACAACCAGAAATCATGGGAATGTTTGGATCCTATTTCAATGACAAGGATCGGAACCTTTATTTGGCGTTCCACTACCCTTTGGAAAACGATATTCATCTTGCCCTCAGCACCAATAACCTTTTTTACACGGATATTCCTGGCGGTGACGAGAATCAATTCTCAGGGTCCGTTGCAATCCCCGTGGAATTTGTTAAGGAAAAAAAATTACTTTTAGGTGTGAGTTTCACGTATTTTTTGGCGGATCTGGGCAATGGAAACGGTTTGGCGCAAGGCCGTGGGGTAGACCTTGGGCTCCTTTTCCGAAACCCTTTTAAGGATGACACGGAAATACGCGCGGGCCTGGTTTTGTCGAATATTTCCTCAACCGCCCGTTTTGACAACACCGGTGTGGAACAGAATATTCCTCCGATCTTAACGGCGGGGTTGGCCTACTGGTTGGACAAATACACTCTGGTTTGTGCGGACGCACCCTGGACTCTTTCGGACGATCCTATTTTAAGCAACGAAAATATCCGGGTTCGCGCTGGATTGGAACATTGGTTTTTTGACGGCCGTTTTGGCTTGAGGGCCGGGTTCATCAGTTTCCTGACCTTGCCCGGTGATTTTTCCATCGGGGCCAGCTACAAGACGACCGATTGGTCGATTGATTACGCCTTTATGAACCATTCCGACCGATTAGGAAACAGTCATCGTTTGGGAGCCACCTATACCTTTAACGCCACCGGAAGGGGAAGGCCGGAACCAAAGCCCTTTATGGTTCAATCGCTGGTAGGGGATGAGAAAATTTACTTAAAATGGGAAATTCCCGAAGGCAGCCAGGCAGATGGTTATCTAATTTACCTGAAAAGCGACGAAGATAAGGATTTCCGCCGTGGTAAACAAGAACCCCTTCTGACGAAATATTGTCTTCTTCGTGGCGCTAAAAACGGGGTTCGATACCATTTGATCGTACGTTCCCTCGTGAATGGGCAGGAAAAATATTCATGCAACGAATGGGTGACAACTCCACGGCCTGTTTCTGAGGACGCCAAAAAATATTACGATCAAGGGGTCAGCTTTTACAACGAACAAAAATTCTCAGCCTCCCTTTATTCGGCCAGGAAGGCCGAGGAATTGGACCCGAATAACTACGACATTAAAAATTTAATTCGTAAACTTGAAACTACCCACCACGAGGGACTTGTTTCTGAAGAGGACAAAAAATAAAGCCCTGTTTCTTATAACGCTGAAAAACGGTTGTCGGATTCCTCCCTTGTTATTGTCTTGAAGTTGGCCTAAAATGATGATTCGGTTAAATAAGACTCTGCCCTAGTCGGCAGGGTTTTTTTTTGTCCGGTAAAACGGGACCAAAAGGATTTGAAGCATGAAGAAAACCACCCAGCAAAAACCCGCCAAAACAGGCAGGGGTAAAAAAAACATTGTGATCATTGGCGCCCAATGGGGAGATGAGGGCAAGGCCAAAATGGTGGACGTTCTGACCGAGCAGGTTGATATCGTCGCCCGTTACCAGGGGGGGAGCAACGCGGGCCACACGGTGGTCACGGGCGGAAAAAAGTTCGTTTTTCACCAGATCCCATCCGGAATCCTCCATACGGGTAAAAAATGCGTAATCGGAAACGGTGTGGTTCTGGATCCGGTCGCCCTTTTGGGGGAGATGGAGTCATTGGTCAAAGCGGGGGTTAGGGTTCGCGATCGTTTGATCATCAGCGATCGGGCCCATTTATTGATGCCTTATCATCGTTTGCTTGATGGAGCCTCCGAAATTCGCAAGGGAAGTGGAAAAATCGGGACCACCAACCGCGGGATTGGCCCGGCTTACATGGACAAAATGGCCAGGGTCGGCTTGAAGGTCATTGATTTTTACGAACCCTCCTATTTTCGCCAGAAAGTCCGGGAAGTAGTAAAGGAAAAAAACTTTTGGCTGAAAAATTATTACGGCCAAAAGACGGTCAACGCTGATCAAGTCGTCGACCAATATTTAAAACTCGCGCCAAAAATTAAGCCGTTGGTCGCGGACACGACCCAATATCTGGAAAAGAAGCTTTCCTCCGGCGAGAATATTCTCGCGGAAGGCGCCCAAGGGACCCTTCTGGATGTGGATTTCGGAACCTATCCCTATGTCACCTCGTCCAGCGCGAGCGTGGGAGGGGTTTCGACGGGGTTGGGAATCGGGCCCCAATGGCTGGATGAAATTTACGGAGTCGCGAAGGCCTATACCACGAGAGTGGGCGAGGGGCCTTTCCCCTCCGAGATGGACGAGGTTTTCAGTGAAAAGATCCGCCACCGCGGCGGTGAATACGGGGCTACAACTGGGCGCCCTCGGCGTTGTGGTTGGATAGACCTGGTGGCCTTAAAATATGCCTGCCGGATAAATGGTTTTACCGGAATCCTTTTAACCAAGGTGGATGTTTTGAGTTATCTCAAAACCATCAAACTTTGTGTCGCCTATAAAGTGAACGGTAAAAGGGTGAATGAGTTTCCCGCGGGGCTTCAACAGCTTTCCCGTTGCAAACCCGTTTACAAGGAAATGAAGGGGTGGGATGGGGATTTGACAAAAGCCTCGAAATTGAGCGACCTTCCCGCCGAAGCCAGGCGTTATCTTGATGAGATGGAACGAAGCATTGGGGTTCCATTGTCGTGGATTTCCGTGGGTCCGGACCGTTCCCAAATATTCCAGAATCACTGATCATTTACTTTGCAATTTCCACCTGAAAAGTATATTTTTTAGGACTCCTATGGGGTCTTGGGTGAGTCGTTAGCTCAGTTGGTAGAGCACCGCACTTTTAATGCGGGTGTCCCGGGTTCGAGTCCCGGACGACTCACCAAGGGCCTTTTTGCTTAATTGCTTTTTCAGACTTTTCCCCGGTAAAATTATCTCGAAAAAAATTTCCGATTCTTGGGGGGAACCATGGCCGTCTCATCAACCATGTTGGCATTAGGGACGAAAGCCCCGGAATTTAGTCTGCCTGAGGTTTCTTCCGGGCAAGCAATTACCCTTTCAACCTTTGCTTCCCAAAAAGCCCTGCTGGTAATTTTTATTTGCCAACATTGTCCTTATGTGAAGCATGTGGAAAAGGAATTAGCGCGGATTGGATCGGATTTTGTCCCCCGAGGCGTGGGGATTGTCGCCATTAGCTCCAATGATGTTGGAAACTACCCGGAGGATTCACCGGAACACCTGAAGAAAATGGCCCTTGATTTAAAATTCAATTTTCCGGTTTGTTTTGACGAAACCCAGGAGGCAGCGAAGGCTTTTCGGGCCGCTTGCACGCCTGAGTTTTACTTGTTTAATGAGGATCGAAAACTTGTTTATCGTGGCCAGTTGGACGACAGCAGGCCCAAGAACAACCTTCCCGTCACCGGTGAAGACCTTCGGACCGCCCTGGAGGCTCTTCTTTCGGGCGGAGGCCCTTCTGAGGAACAAAAACCCGGAATCGGCTGTAACATAAAGTGGAAACCTGGTAATGAACCGGAATATTTTTCGAGGTAAAACCTTGTTTTTTTCTTTATTCTCCAACGAACTCAAGAATTCCTGGCCCACAATCGGGTAGCGGTAACACCTTCCCCGCGAGTATCATAGGCCCAAGCACACCTTATGAATCGTTCGACGACATTCCCGGGGGGCCCATTTGACCGTTCCGAATCATCCTACCCTTAAAGAAGCGCTCCAGAACCAACAGGTTCAATATAAGCTTTTATTTCAAAGCAACCCTAACCCCATGTGGATTTACGATTTGGAAACCCTTTCTATTTTTGCCGTCAATGACGCGGCGGTTGAAAAATACGGCTACTCCCAATTGGAATTTACCTCCCTGACCGTCAAGGATATTCGCGATCCTAACGATATTCCCATGCTCATGAAAAAGGTAAAAACACTTAAGGCGGAAATGAACGTCGTTCACGAATTTTTACATCATCGTAAAAAAGACGGGACCTTAATGGAGGTCGAGGTGATGTCGCATCCGATTGAGTTTGAAGGGAGACAGGCAAGGGTGGTTATGGTTTCCGACTTGACGGAGCAAAACAAGTCCGAAAGAGCCCTTCGCGAAAGTGATGAAAGGTTAAGAGCCGTTATCACCAGTGCCCCTTTAATTCTTTTTTCCCTGGACCGAAACGGGATTTTTACCCTCTCGGAAGGTACCGGTTTAAAATCGCTCAATTTAAAATCCGGGGAACTGATGGGCCAATCCGCCTTTGATGTTTACCAGGGCTATCCAAAAATAATTGATTGTTTGAGGCGCGCGCTTGCCGGTGAAAAATTTGTCGAAGTTGTGGAAGTGGGATCGATTTCCTTTGAAACCTATTATTCGCCGATTAAAGACGATGAGGGAAAAGTAACCGGTCTAATAGGTACGGCGGTTGATATAACGCAACGTATCCGGATGGAAGAAGCCCTGCGGCAAAGGGCGGAGTTTGAAAAACTCATCACCACCCTATCCTCCCACTTCATCAACCTGCCTCCCGAGAAAATCGATTTCGGGATACAAAATTCCCTTCAATCCATCGGTGAATTTATCGGCGTGGACAGGATTTATATGTATCTCCTTAACCAGGGGAAAATTTCCGGTCCCGCCTTTGAATGGCATGGAACGGGACTCCCCGCTCTGGAAGACGCCCCCAACGAGATAAATTTGTCCGATTTTCCCTGGTTCGCGGGAAAAATCCAGGCCGGAAATGTTCTTCACGCCTCCTCGCCCGAGGATTTGCCCCCCGAGGCGGCGTCCGAAAAGAAATTCCTTAATTTCCGGAAAGTTCATTCGATTGTCGCGGTGCCCATGATGTCGGCGGGGAACCTCATCGGTCTTTTAACCTTCAGCACCCTTCGTACCCAGAAAAAATGGACCGAGGAGGATCTTTCCCTTTTCAAGATTACGGGGGAAATGTTCGCGAGCGCCTTGACGAGAAAAACCAGCGAACAGGCCCTGCGGGTCAGCGAGGGAAAATTCAAGGAACTTTTCAATAACGCCGTCGACCCCATTTTTATCTTCGGAATCAATGAGGATGGAATCCCTGGAAAATTTCTTGAAGCCAACGACATGGCCTGCTCCAAGCTGGGATATTCCCGGGAGGAATTGCTTCGAATGAATCCATTTGACATCTCGTTGCCGGAGGATATCGGGGAATTAACCAAGGTTTATAAAAAAATCCTTCTTCAGGGCCACTTGAGTTTTGAAAGGTCTTATGTCACCAAAACCGGTCTAAAAATCCCTGTTGAAATGAGCTCCCATGTTTTTGTCTGGAACAACCAAAAAGTGGTCCAATCCATCGCCCGGGACATCACGGAAAGAAAGAGAGCCGACGAAACCATCCGCCGGCAGGCCTATTACGACGTCCTGACCAACCTTCCCAACCGAACCTTGTTCAAGGACCGGCTGGAACAAGCCATGAAACATGCCCACCGAAACAAACAAACCCTCGGGGTGATCGTGCTGGACCTGGATCGTTTCAAAAATATCAACGAAACGCTCGGCCATATCCTGGGTGACAAGTTATTGGTGGCCGTTTCCGAAAGGCTTTTAGGGGTCTTGAGTGAAAGCGAAACCATCGCCCGTTTTGGCGGGGACGAATTCACCCTTCTTTTGCCCCAGGTGAACAACCTTGAGGAGGCGACGCAACACGCACAAAAGATCATCGAACTTCTCGCGTTACCTTTCAAATTGAACAACCACGAGCTCCACGTGACCACTTCCATCGGAATGGCCTTTTATCCTGAAGACGGAGAAAATTCCGAAATCCTCCTTAAAAACGCCGAAACAGCCATGTACCGCGCCAAGGAACAGGGAAGAAACAACTTCCAGCTTTATGCCTCGGTCATGAATGTCAGCGCCTTCAAACAACTGTTGATGGAAAATTCACTGCGGAGAGCCCTGGAAAAAGAGGAATTCGTTGTTTATTACCAGCCTCAAATCGACATTAAAACTAACAAAATCATTGGCGCGGAAGCCTTGGTCCGATGGCAGCACCCCGACCTTGGGCTAGTTTTTCCAACTGAATTCATCGGTTTGGCGGAAGAAACCGGTTTGATCGTCCCCATTGGAGAATGGGTCATTCGAAAGGTTTGCTCGCAAAGCAAGAAATGGCAGGACGCGGGGTATGAAAAGGTTTGTATTTCCGTGAACCTGTCGGCACGCCAGTTCCAGCAGAGAAACCTGGTATCCAACATTGCCGCCATTCTTCAGGAAACGGGGCTCGATCCCCAATACCTTGGTTTGGAGATTACAGAATCCATCGCCATGAAAAACGCCGATTTCACTATCGCGGCACTGATGGAATTGAAAAAAATGAAAATTCATTTGTCCCTGGATGACTTTGGAACGGGGTATTCATCCCTGAGTTATCTGAAAAGGTTCCCGTTGGAAACCTTAAAGATTGACCGGTCTTTCGTGAGGGACATTACAACCGATCCGAACGACGCGGCCATTGTCACCGCCGTGGTGGCGTTGGCTCACAGTTTGAAATTAAGCGTTGTGGCGGAAGGCGTGGAAACCGAGGGTCAATTGAGCTTCCTGAAATCGCATGATTGCGACCATGTTCAGGGCTATATTTTCAGCCACCCCTTGTCCGAGGAAAACTACCTGAAAACACTAAGGGAATTCAGCCGTTAATCCTTTCTCGTTTGTTTGTTTCTGAGGCGCAAAGCCCTGTCAATATCACGGTTGGCTTCCTTTTCCTTTAATTTCGCGCGCTTGTCCTGAACGTTCTTTCCCTTGGCGACCGCCAGTTGAATTTTAACTTTTCCACTTTTGAAATAAAGCTTGACCGGTACAAGGGTCAAACCCTTTTCGTGAACGCGTGAAGCTAACTTTGCAATCTCCTTGCGATTCAAAAGAAGTTTACGAATCCTGGCCGGGTCAGGGTTGTAGCGGTTGCCTTGTTCGTAGGGGGAAATGTGCATTCCATACAGGAAAACCTCGTCATTTTCCACCCGGCCGAAACTGTCCTGGAGGTTTGCTTTTCCGTTTCGAATGGATTTTACCTCGCAGCCGACCAGGGCGATTCCCGCCTCCACGCTTTCCAGGATGAAGTAATCATGAAAGGCCTTTCGGTTTTGTTGGGACGGCGCACGTTCAGGCATAAACCCTCGTTAACAATAGCCTTTGAAAGATCATATCGACAGTTAGAACCTGGACCTTTAGGATTTCTCCCAGTTGAATCTTGGAGCCCCTTTTTCCCTTCAACACCAAGTTGGGCGCGTCCAGCTGATAGACATCATCCTTCAGGTTTTCAAGGGGTACAAAACCCTCGACCCCGTAAGGATTGAGCTCAACATAACAACCGTAGGGGGTGAGGTGACGGACAGGACCGTCAAATATTTGGTTAACCTTATTTTCCATGAACCGAAGCTGTAATATTTTCTGGCTTTCCCTCTCGGCTTTTTCAGCGACCCTTTCCTGCAAACTGCTATGAAGGGCGATTTTCTCAAGGGATTGTGCCTGGCCCGTTATCCGTTCCTTTTGAAGGGCTTTTTTCAGGGCTCGGTGGACCATCAGGTCGGGAAAACGGCGGATGGGGGAAGTGAAATGGCAGTAGGAATCAAGGGCCAGGCCGAAATGGCCGGCGTTTCGCGTGGAATAAACCGCCAGCTTCAGGGATCGCAAACATAAATTTGAGATCACGGCGTCATAGGGTCCGCCCTTCACGGAACGCAGAAGGGTTTGCATTCCCATCGGCGTGGTCAGGTCCATTCCCTTGAAGGGAATATGGTAAGCGCCGAGGAAGGTGACGAGTTCCTCCACGTCGCTGTCGTTAGGCGGCTCATGAATCCGGTAAACCGCGGGGATTTTTGTGTTTTCAAGGTAAGTGGCGACGGCGCTGTTGGCGGCTACCATGAAATCCTCGATCAAACGATGGGTTTCCAGCCGGTCTTTTTTACGGACATCCACCACCCTGCCATTTTCCATGACGGCCCGAACCTCAGGGAAGTCAAAATCCAGCGAGCCGGAGGCTTCCCGTTGTTTGCGGATAAATTTGGAAAGTTTCACCATGTCGGCCAGAACCCCCTCAAAAGCCGAATACTTCGCCCGCGTTTCAGGGGAGGCCTTGCCATCCAACACCTGCTGGACTTCCTCGTAGATGCCCCGTCGGCCGCTCTTGATGACCGATTGGGCGAAGTCCGACTTCAGAAACTGGCCGTTTGGGCTGTAGGTTAAAAAGGCACTAAGGGTCAGGCGTGGAACACCCTCCCTCAGTGAACAGAGACCGTCCGAAAGATTATGGGGAAGCATGGGAAGAACCCGGTCGGCCAGGTAAAGGCTGGTCGCGCGGTCCTGGGCTTCCTCGTTGACGGGGGTCCCTTCCCGGACATAATGGGAAACATCGGCGATGTGAACACCGAGGCGGTAATTGCCGTTGGAATCTTTTTCCAGGGAAATCGCGTCATCAAAATCCTTCGCATCCGCCCCGTCAATGGTCAGGATTAATAAATTTCGAAGATCCAACCTTCCCTGCCAGTCGTTTTCCCCAGGATTTTCAGGAAGGGTCGCGACCTGGTTTTCCACGGGCTTAGGGAAAAAATCAGGCCATTGGTATTTGCGGATGACGGATTTGATGTCCACACCCGGATCGTCGGGGAAGCCCAGGATCTCGACGATTTGTCCCTCCATCGGCCCGTCGCCGGGCCATTTGGTGATTTTTGCCACGGCCTTTTGGCCCATCTGACCCTTCAAGCCTCCGCGACTCAAATGGATTGGCTGGGTGACCCTGAAATCATCCGGCTTCAGGCAAAGTTCCCCCCGCTCCTTGAGTAAGGTCCCCACCATTTCCTCATGCGCTCTTTTGACGATGGAAACAACGGTAGCCGAAAATTTTCCCTCCTTGAAAGAGTCCTTGCCCACCCGGGCAAGAATCGTATCGCCGTTAAGGATTCCCCTCATTTGATGGGGAGGAACAAAGGCGTCCGGGGAACCGTCCTCGGGGATAAAAAAACCAAAACCCTTTTCGTTCGCCTGTACCTTTCCGATTATTTCCCTGGCGGCCGGGTCAAAAGAGGGTTTGCCCCGTCCGCCGGAATGGGACGGACCTTTTTTGGGACCGTGGTGGTGGAAATCACTTTTCGATTTTTTTCCATGCTGATTGCGTTGACGTTTTTGCTTTCGGGACACAAGAATTCCTTTTGAGTATTATTTCGGGGAACATTCGAAAAACACGAGGGAGAGGTTATCTAACCATGGATGAATGTTCGGCCGGGGACTGGTCGGCCCTTTTGGTGTGAAATCGGTCGGGGGCCCTTTGCTTGACAGTGCCAAAGGGCTACTTTATACTACGTTTTCTCTTGAAACAAGGCTCAAAACCGGCCCACGGCCATAGGTTGGGAGTCAGGTCCTTGAGTTATCCATCACCATCTTGAAAACAGGGTGAACCTGCACGTGATAGAAAAATTTTCTCACGTGAAATCGACCGCGGAAGTGGCGAAACTGGCAGACGCACTAGCTTCAGGTGCTAGCGGGGGCAACCTCATGGGGGTTCAACTCCCCCCTTCCGCACCACAATTCCTTGCTTGTCTTTGCTCACCAAATATATTTTCAGAAATCTTTCAAAAAGTTGGCCAACATGTTTTCTCTTTTTGACGGCGCCAGTCAAAAAATCGCTAAAAATCTCATAATGATTACCGGTCTCAAAAGAAGCCTTGCCATCTACCAGGAACACAATCTTTCCGAAATTCCGGCTGATGAGGTTCTCATGCTTCTCATTGGTCTGGATACTTGCAATCTCCTTCAAACCGTCAAAGAGGAATTCATCGCAAAGGAAATAAAGGAAGAAGATCTCCAGGACATAGTGGATGATTATGTGGTCGAATACCTTAAACAACAGGAAACGATCGTTATTCAGGACGGGGCGGATCGGATGACCCGTTGCGAGGAAGTCATGACCATCGCTTCTAAATTCCAGGAAAATTGGACTCAGGAGGACCGAAAGGATCCCGGACCTCGTTTTTATTGTGTTAAAGAACTTTTGCGGTTACTTGGAAATGAAAAAAACACCCCGATCCACGACACGTTGTTTGAGTTTATTTATGAGCAACATAACCAGTTTATACGCTATTTCCGCACCCTATTAGAGCCGTTTCCCTCCGATGAACCCCAAGTAAATGAATCAAATTCACCTCAAAGTACTTGAAAACCTTGCCTGAAATATCTTCAAATCCTAACTAGATTATGACCAAAATCATTAAATCCAATTTAGTTTAACTTTATGATGATCTAAAACATTCTTTTGGTGGATGGTGAAAAAAATCCCTTTTCAACACGTGGCGCCACACCGATCAATTTATATTCCAACCTGAAATCCCTTTTGATTTGAAATAAAATTGTTTTAACTTCCATGAGGTGTTTTGTGGAAACGGTAAACGTGAACCTTCTCCACGTGGAAAAAAATCCAGGGGACACCAACTGGTTGGAAGGTATTCTTCTCGATGGAACCCCATCCGGACTTTCCTTTGGTTTTAACCGGAATACCCAATGCAGGATTTTAACCGTCCAAACGGTGGAAAAGGCCTTAACACGTCTCCGCGAAGGCGGGGTTGACGTTGTTTTGCTGGAATCCGCCGGTTCTGATGAGGAAGATCTGAAGGATATTGAAAAACTCGTTTCCGTCGCAGCGGATATTCCGATAATTGTTCTTTCACCGGATTTTCATTCGGAAGCGCTTTCTCGATTATTGGGCAACGGGGTCCAGGAATATCTTGTAAGGGGAGAGGTCAACGGGGATCGAATTGGTTACGCTGTTCGAGCCGCACTCGAGCGGCAGCGTTTTCAAAGCCATAACCGAAAGGTGATGGGAGAAATCGGCAAAAACTTCAATGTCCTGATGGATATGTCCCTCGATGGGGTCGCGGTATTTCAGGACGGGATCATCCGGGCCGCGAATCCCGCGTTTGACCGGATTTTGGGTTATGGGGATGGAAAAACCGAAGGAAAGCTGATTTCCTTTTTTTGCCAGCCGGAATTCAAGGGTTATTTTTTATCCCAAATCGAACATGGGGTTGAAACCCCACAAGTTATCGCGGCGAAAAAGAAGGACGACTCGGGGCTTTTTCTAGAATATATGGTCCGATCCTGTTCGTTTAATGAAAAACCCGCCTTTGTCATCGACATCCATGATATTACCGAAAGGCGAAAAGCCGAAGAGGCTCTTCGACACCAGGCTTATTGGGATTTTGTGACCGACCTTCCCAACCGGTATCTTTTTCTCGAAAGATTAAACGAAGCCATGGACCTGGCCCGTCAGACCGGCGGGAGAATAGCTCTTTTTTTTATTGACTTGGACCGCTTCAAGTTGATCAACGACACTTTAGGCCACGCCGCGGGCGACGAATTGCTTAAAATTGTTTCCCGCCGCCTCAGCCACTCCGTGAGAAGGGGTGATACGGTGGCGCGTTTGGGTGGGGATGAATTCACCATTATTCTCCAGGACATCCAGGAATTGGAGGATCTTCCGGGGGTGGCCAAAAAAATCCTTGAGGCCCTGACGGCCACCGTACACATCCAGCAAAACGAGCTTCATGTTTCCGCCAGCATCGGGATTACGCTTTACCCGGATGACGCCCAGACCGCCGAAAAACTTATCCAAAGGGCGGATGTGGCCATGTACAAAGCCAAGGAAAAGGGGCGCAATGCTTTCTGCCTTTATCACGACACGATGGACGCCGGGGGAATGGAAAGACTGGATATGCAAAACAGCCTTTACCGTGGAATCGACAATGAGGAGTTCTACCTCCTTTATCAGCCCCAGATCGATGTAAAATCCGGCCAGGTGGTCGGGTTGGAGGCCCTTCTCCGCTGGAAGCACCCGACACGGGGTACCATTTCTCCCACCGAGTTCATTCCCTTAACCGAGGAAACCGGCCTTATTATCCTCCTGGGCCAATGGGTTTTGAAAAAGGCCTGCGCTCAAAACAAGGCCTGGCAAATAATGGGCCTCCCCCCGATCCGGGTTTCGGTAAACCTTTCGGCGGTTCAATTCATGAAACACACCCTACCATTCCTGATCGATAAAATTTTGAAGGAAACCGGCCTGGACGCGAAATATCTGGAATTAGAAATCACGGAGGGGTTGGCGATGAGGGACCCCACCTTTACCCTGGCGACCCTTCGTGAAATGACTGATATTTTCAAGCTGAGGATTGCCCTGGATGATTTTGGTGTGGCTTATTCGTCCCTTGGGTACTTGAAAAATTTTCCCCTGCATTCCCTGAAGATCGACAAATCCTTCATCACCGGTATCGGGCGGGGTACCAAGGATGACGCCATTGTGAGCGCCATTATCGTGCTGGCTCAAAATATGGGCCTGGAGGTGGTGGCGGAAGGCGTTGAGACGGAGGAGCAAATGCTTTTCCTGAGGGCCAGGGATTGCACGACCTGCCAGGGTTATCTCTTCGCCGAGCCCCTGACGGCCCAGCAAGTCGAGGTTCTTTTACATGAACAGGAAAGGGATTCCGAGGCAAAAGTTAAAAAACCGCTTAAGACCTCCAAGTGAAGAAGGTGGAGATTAAACAAGGCGGGCTCGTTTATAATGTGGCCCATCCTCTTTTTCAGGCAAAGGGAGCCGGCATGAAGCCAGTTAAAAAATTATTGGTCGACCTCGGGTTAAAGAAAAAAAAGTTTATTTTGAGGGGGGAAGACCGTCGAAAACGACCACGGCGTTATGAGCGTCTAACGGTCATGAAACACACGGCCGAATACGAGGGAAGAACAAAATCCAACCGCCGAAAAAAAGACCGCCGCAAGTAAAAGGAGCCTTTTTGACCTTCGCGAAATGGGTTTTCAGAATCGCCGGCATCTACCGCCTCCTGATATTAACCCCTTTTTATTTTATGGAAACCGACCCCCGCCTTGTCTCCCCTCCCCCCATTACCCATCCGGAATATTTTTGCGGGTTTGCGGGGGTTGGAATAGCCTTTCAGGTTGTGTTTTTAATCATTTCCCTGGACCCGATAAAATACCGAAGGTTGATGATCCCCTCGATGATAGAAAAATTTTCCTTTAGCGGGGCTAATCTTGTTCTCTTTCCTCATCAACGACTCGCGAAAGAGGTTGTGCCCGGTACCCTCATTGACGGGATTTTGGGACTTTTGTTCCTGGCTTCCTACTCTTGGGGCCCGGTCCGATAAAACCTCGTTTTGATTCGGTTTTATGAAATTGAAAAGGTGGTTCCTGGCGTTTCATTACTTTTTTGAAAGGTCGAATGGATGAAAAACGTGGAAATGAAGGTTGAGGGAACCATTTTGACAATTAAGGTGGATTTGTCAAAGGAGTTTGGGCCGTCCTCCTCGGGAAAGACCACCATCATCGCCTCAACCGAAGGAAATGTTTCTATTCCTGATCGGAATGAAAAGGTGGGACTGAATGTTTACATCAAAAAATAAGTCAAAGGAACCGAAATGATAAAAAATCACAATCATGTCCTGGCCAGCGAAACCGCGCCCAAGGGGGTTACCGCCTCCGCCCCTCTGGGTTTTGTGGCTCATGGAACCGGGGAACAACTCAGTTCCGAAATTCGAAAGGATTGGGACACCATGAACCGAAGCCACCTCTATCAAAAATCCACCCCGGTTATCCGTTACGAATTTGAGAGGGACATTCTTTTCTTCTGGAAACATTTATTGACTAAACTTGGCTGGGACATTGATTACCCTGAGTTGAAGGACGTCGCCATCGGAAAAAGAGAATTGCGCGGTTCCACAGAGGGGGAGTTAACCCTTTAAAAATCCAACTGGTCCCAAAACCCATCAGTTCCCAATGAAACTATTCAGGACGAAAATGCGGAAAAGAGATAGAATTAACCACTGATTCGTTTGGTTTGGCCATTAGTTTATTCAATTCAGGACATCTTTCCAAGGCGGTTTTAATGTCACGGCTTTCTTCCCGTGTTTTTTTAAAACAAGGGTGTCTTGGGCCGGCCACCAGCGCCATCCTTTTCTTGTTTTTTTCCCACCCTGCCCTCTTGGTCGCGGGACAGGATTCCCTCCGCAAATCCGTCGTGAAAATATTCACCACGGCCCAAAGACCAAACTATTATGAACCATGGCGGGTGGGAACCCAGGAAAATTCAAGTGGAAGCGGGTGTGTTCTGCCGGGCCACCAAATCCTGACCAACGCCCACGTGGTTTCCGATCAAATTTTCGTCCAGGTTTTAAAAGATGGTGACACGCAAAAATATACCGCCAAGGTTTTGGCGGTGGCGCACGATTGCGACCTGGCACTTCTTAAAGTTGAAGATCCGGAGTTCTTCAAGGGGACTAGGGCCGTCACTTTCTCGGAAATCCCCTCACTTCGTGATAAGGTTCAGGTTTACGGATACCCCATGGGCGGCGAGGAGCTTTCCATAACGGAGGGTGTGGTTTCCCGCATTGAACTTGTTACCTATAGCCATTCCCTTCGGAGCCTTTTGGGGGTACAAACCGACGCTGCCATAAACCCTGGAAATTCCGGCGGCCCGGTTTTTAAAAATAAAAGGGTCGTTGGAATCGCTTTTCAGGGATACAACGCAATTGTGGCCCAAAATACCGGTTTTATTATTCCCACCCTGTTCATTAAGCGGTTCCTGAAGGATGTCAAAACCGGTGGCTACCACGGAGTCCCCACACTCGGAATTTATGCCGAGGTCATGGAAAGCGAGCCTCTTAGGTCCTATTTCGGCATGAAAAAAAAGGAAACCGGTCTATTGGTTTCAAAGGCGGTTTTTGGCTCCTCGGTTTGGGGACAAGTCAAAGATAACGATGTTCTTCTGGCTATTGACGGTTTTGCCATTGCCAACGATGGAACCATACCCTTCCGGAAAGGCGAACGACTAAATTTCCAGTACCCCCTGGCGCTTCACAAAATCGGGGACAATTTGAAACTTAAAATTATTCGGGATAAAAAAACCCGAACGGTGACCGTCAAGTTGAAGGGCGAGACCCGCCTAGTACCTTTCCCTCGTTACGACCGAAAACCCTCTTATTTCATTTTCGACGGCGTTATTTTTAGCGAGCTGGATTTTGATTATTTCAGGGCTTCGAAGGAGGCTGATACACAGTTCTTTGCCCTTTATTTCTCCGGTCTTCCCTCAGCGGAACGAAAAAGAGTAGTTCTTGTAAATCACATCCTCCCCCATCTCATCAACAAGGGCTATGGCGCGAGTTATTCTAACCTCGTGGTTCAAACCGTGAATGGGGTCCAAATCTCGGAATTAAAAGATCTATTAAAAGCCTTCCAAAAACCGGTGGATGGGAGGCACATTATCGGATTTAACAAAGCCAAGGAGGTTGGAAACAAAATTGTCCTAAAAGCCGAGGGTTCCAAAGAGGCCACCGATGAAATTCTCAAACAAAATAACATTCCCAGCGACCGGTCGGCAGATTTACAGGGGGTCTCCAAATGAAACAGCCATTATCCCTGGTCATTCTTTTGGTCTTGAGTCTTGTCCTCGTTTTTCCGGCCTGTAAAAAAAAGGAAATCCCCAAACCGGTGGAGATCCCTAAACCGGTGGTAAAAGACACCAGTAAATCCGTCGTCAGGATTTTCACTACAATGCAAAATGTGGATTTTTATGAACCCTGGAAACCGGGGTCCACCGTTTCCCTTGAAGGTTGCGGAACCATCCTTTCGGGCGGAATTATACTGACTACCGCTTATCTCGCGAATAAAGCGAACTATATCGAGGTTGTAAAATTCGGTGAAACCAAACGTTACGTCGCCAAGGTTGACAAGATTGGATGGGATATGGACCTCGCCCTTTTAAAAGTGGATGACAAGGATTTCATCGTGGGAACAGAGCCCGTGGAAATGGGTGGACTTCCCCAGCCTGGAGATAAGGTAATCATTCAGGGAGGGGATGAGTTGTCTAAAAAAGAAGAAACGATTTCCGCTCTTGACCTTGTTTTTTGTTACGCCGGAATTTGTTTTATTCCAGCCCTCATGACCAACACTGAAATTGAGTCGAAAATTCACGGATGCCCTGTTTTCAAGGACGGGAAATTCATTGGAATTCCATTCGACAGCTGGCACAAGAAGGAAAAAAGCGGGTCCATTCTTCCCGTCAATGTGATTCAACGTTTTCTACGCGCCGTGGAAGGGGGGAGAACATACGACGGCCTTACCGATGTCGGCGTTTACGCCCAGGGCCTCGAAAGCCCCGAACTGAGGGATTATTACAAACTTCCCGCCGACAAAACCGGCGTGGTGGTAACAGAGGTTCTTTGGAACGGGGCTTCGGAGGGTTTATTGAAGGAAGGGGATGTCATCTTGGCCATCGACGGCCACGCTGTTGACAACGAGGGTTACGTTCAATTGGACAAGTCTGAAAGGGTCATCTGCGATTATTTAATTACTTTTTACCTGCCGGGGGAAACCACTGAAATCGATATTTACCGGGCCGGTCAACCGATGAAGATTAAAGTGCCATTGAAAGCCGAACCCAAGTTGATTCCTTACCGGTCGGACAACCGAAAACCAACCTTTTTCATGATTGGCGGGTTTGTTTTCGTGCCACTGACCAACAACTATCTTCAAGCGGTAGATTGGAAAAATTTGAAACCCGAACTGAAGGAGCTTTATACCCACGGAATCCTGACACCTGAAAGAAAACAAGTGGTACTCTTGAGCCACGTTCTTCCGGCTGATATCAACCGGGGCTATCATTATTTCACCAACATTGTAGTGGACAAAGTAAACGGTGTAAAAATTACGGAGATGAAAGATTTGGTAACCGCCTTTAACAAGCCCAAGAAAGGTTTTCATGTCATCGAATTCGATGATCACGCTTGGAACGGATCGATGGTGGTTTTTAGCGCGAAAAAAACAAAAAAAGCAACTGAGGAAATCATGAAAAGTCTTAACATTTCCTCGGATTGCTCGGACGACTTGAAATAGGGGAGTTTTAGTGAAATCTTCCGGACGATTTTATTACTGGTTTCCGGTTTTCTGCCTGATTTTTTCCTTTCATTTAAGCTTCGCGGACCAGGACCCTGACCCTCCTCCAGGGTTTGGTTTTCCCATCAAAACCTTTCAAGACCACAGCCCTTTTGAAGTTGAAAGAATGTTAAAAAAAAACCACGTTCTTTTGGAGGAGGTATATGACCCTCAAGTAATACCTTATTTTGCCTCCCCTCTCGTGAATTATGATCCCGCCACGGTTCTGTGGAATATTACACGGCAAGGTTTTTTGTTCGAGGATAAACCAGAAAACCATACCGCCTCCTGGGAATTGATGAGAGCCGCAGCGGTCCAAAACCCCGCCGATTCCTCCACGGCGGATTTTTACCGCCAAGCCACACAATTGGATCCAAGTTATTTTTTGCCATGGCTTCGGCTTGGCTATTACCATATTTTCACCACTGAAAATTCCAGCGACCTCCTGGAGGTCCGGCAGGGAGTCAATTGTCTTTTAAACGTTCTCCTTATAAACCCGGTTTGCGCCGAGGCTCATACAGGGCTTGCGCAAGCCTATAGGGTATTAGACAAACCGAAATCCATCGATGAGATATCCAAAGCCTATTTGTGTGGCAGGTTCGCCAAGGACATGGACAACCTCGTCAAAGGCGTGCTTAAAGATTCCGAAAGGGGTTTTCGCACCGACAGGCTGGAGTTTCCCTTTAACGTCCAAAAAACATCCTCGGTACATTGCCGGATTATCTACAGGGATACCGACGGGGCCAAATGGGCTCCCATGGCCCGTTGCCTGGCCAATTGGATGATGGATGAGGGCCTCCAGGACGTTTTAAAAAAAGGCGGGGATGATGTTAAGGTTTCTCTTTGTCTGGATTGTCTAATGGCCGAATATTATAGTTTACAGCTTGCTGTTTCGAATAATCAGTCGCTAACCCCCCAGGAAAAATTATTTCTTGAGGCCACCCGAAAAGGTTACGGGGTGGCGATTCTGGATTGGGAATTGTCCTCAGGCAGGATTCCATGGTTCATGTTAACCCTTTCTCAAAAGCGAAAATCCAACGCCCTTGAATACATCCAAAAATATGTTTTTGATCTTGCGGGGTAGGATTATTAAGAATCCCTTTTTCCAATTTTAAATAAACCCTGTTTTTCTGTTTTAACGTGTTCACATCGATTTTAATCCAAATAATTATTTCGATAATCAGCTGTAATTTTTAACCGTCTGGTAAAATAAATCGATGAATTTACGAACTAATGATTACGGAACAATAACCCGGTCTTTCGCCGTTCTGGCCTTTTTTTATTTTTTGGTTAACCCCGTGCCGGCTCAAACCTGGGTTGGAGGTTCCTCCAACGTTTGGGATAACTTGGCCAATTGGACCCCTTCCGCCTACCCCAACAGCCCTTCCGCGGCCGCAACCTTTGACTCCTCCGCTGTTACCAATTTGTTTTTGACCAATTCGGTCACGGTTGGGGCGGTCACTTTTACAACCTCCGCTCCCTCCTATTCCATCGACACATCGGGCTTTATTTTTTCAATTCAGGGAGCCGGTATCCAAAATAGTTCAGGAAACGCCCAAACCTTCATAAGCAGCAATGGCGGAGATCTGGAATTCTTAAACAACTCGAGCGCGAACAACACCGCCATTACCATTGGGTCGGGTAATGTTTATTTCAGGGATGCTTCCACAGCATCCACTTCATCCATTGATAACGAGGGATATCTGGAATTTAACACCAATGCAACCGCTGCAAATTCAGGGATTTTGAACAACCAAACGATCAATTTTAGGGATAACGCCACCAGTGGAAGTTCGGCTATTACCAACGCCATGGTGGTTACCTTTAACGACAGTTCCAATGGGGGAAGCGCCTCCATTTTTAATAATCGGTTTTTGACGATCCGAAACAATGCCTCCCTTGGAGGGGCATCCGTTGTCAATACCTCAACCCTTTATTTTCTTGATAACGGGACCGCCGGGAATTCCGCCATCTCCAATACCGGCTCCTTGTCGTTTCAGGACAGTTCAACGGCCGGCGCCTCTACTATCCTCAGCGATGGTGGAATTGTTTCTTTTAGCAATGGCGCCCAGGGAGGAGCCGCTCGGTTTATTCTTAGCAACGCGAGTCAATTAATAATTGACGACGCGACACACATTGGCGCTGTTACCGTGGGGTCGATTGAGGGAAACGGCACGGTTTACATCGGCAAAAGCGGGATGGTTGAGGGTTCCAATAATTTAAGCACAACTTTCACAGGGATTATTGACGACGGGATTTATAACGGATCCCTCACCAAGGTTGGCAGTGGAATCCTTACCTTGACTGGAGCCGGAACCTACGACGGTGGAACCACCATCTCCGCTGGAATGCTGGTAATTGATACCGGTGGGCAAATGGGGACGGGAATAGTAATTAACAACGGATGGCTGGATTATGTTCATTCCGGGACCACCGGCGGCTTATCAATCATAAACAACCTCAATATGATTTTCCTGGATTCCTCAACGGCCTCCAATTCCACCATCGCCAACAATTCGGGCGTTGGTTTTTGGGATACCTCAACCGCGGGTAGCGCTGTTATTACCGGCCCCGGTGGTATCAGTTTTAACAACAACTCCACGGCGGCAGGCGCCAATCTTACGGTCAATTTAGGAGGCCTGTACTTTAATGACACCTCCTTGGGCGGGACAGCCAGGATAAACATAAATGGAAACGGGTTTTTAAATATCAGCGCTCACACCGGTGGGGTGACCCTGGCCTCCGTCGCGGGAAATGGGAACGTTATTCTTGGTACGAATGTCCTTACGGAGGGGACTAATGGCTTGAGCACCACCATTTCCGGCGTCATCAGCGGTTTGGGCGGATCGCTTGTCAAGGATGGGCTTGGTACCCTGACTTTAACCGGAACCAACACCTATAACGGGGGAACGGCCGTGATCGGGGGAACCCTTCAAATCTTCAACGATAATAATTTGGGCGATACCGCCGGGAGTTTAAGTTTTAACGGGACTACCCTTCGAACACTGGGTACGGTTCTCACTGGCAGGTCAGTTACCATCAATTCTGGCGGCGGATTGGTTTGGGACAGCGGCAGTTTTGACTCCTGTATCGGAGGAAATATTACTGGAACTGGGATGCTTACCAAAATTGGAAACGGGGCTTTAACCCTTCTGGGGAACAACAATTATAATGGCGGAACCGCGATCAATAATGGATCACTTTTGATTGGAAGTTCAACCGGTTTGGGGGCCGGCTCGGTCAGTTTTAATGCCGGAACCATCTCGATGGTTGGCGGTCCTCTTACGGTTACGGTTGGGGGTGATTATATTCAGGCTCCCGCAGGCACCTTGACTATGGGGGTCAGCGCGGTGGGAATGGGGGATTTGTTTAATATCCTCGGTGTGGCCAGCCTCAATGGTTCCTTGGGAATTACTTCCTACGGTGGTTTTATCCCCCAGGTGGGGGACGCGGTAACACTTCTTTATGCAGCCAATGGAATTAGCGGGAAATTCAACCAATGGACCAGCCCCCTTGGAACCCGCTGGTACCCGATCTATCAAACCTATGAGGTGTTAGCGGTAGCCCTTCAGCCTTCTTTCGCCGCAATTGGGTTAACCCCCAATCAAAAAAGCGTGGGAACCTGGCTGGACAAAAATTTCCCCGATCAGAATTTCACGAATCTTATTTTGAAAACCGGAGTTCAATCATCCGCGGATCTTCCCGCCATTTATGATTTAATCGCGCCGGATGAATTGACCCAACTTTATCAAATCGGATACGCAACGGCGCAAAATCATTCCCTTTTGGTAGACCAACGTTTGGTCTCGGCGAGAGCTGAGAAAAAGGGAAGAGCCGCGGGATTCGCCTCACTCGATGGGAGGAGCAAATTTGCCGCCGATCTACCTTCAGACCAATTTCAGGTAATGTTCGTTCAACCAGAAATGGAAAATCGTTGGAGTGTTTTTGTGAATGGAACCAGTAATTTTGGAAATATAACGGGGGATGGTAACGCTGGCGGCTTCCCCCTTTCGACCAGCGGAATGACCGCCGGGCTTGATTATAAAACGGGAAAAAACTTAACCACCGGTGTTTTGCTGGGTTACAGCCAAGCCGGGAAAAAAACTTCTTCACTTGAAATAACCGGGGGGCAGTTGGGCTTATACGGAGGATTGCATCAGAACCAGCTTCATCTGGACGGGTTGGTGGAGGCGGGAATCAACTCCTATAAAACCCACCGGCCGGGTTATGGCGGAACCGCGAACGGGACAACCCAAGGCCAGCAATTTTCTGGGTGGTTGGGTTTAGGTTGTGATTGGAAATTTGACGGGATTCAGGTTTGTCCATATGTTTCTGGTCAATTTATCCAGGTTCAATTTGATGGATTTACCGAGCAAGGTTCCTTTGCCCCTCTATCCCTTCAAACCCAGAGTCAGTCGTCGCTTCAAGGCGTTTTAGGGGTCAAAATCGGTTGGGAAATGAAAATTACCGCAATGACGGTTTCCCCGAAACTGAATTTAGGATGGGTACGCCAATTTCAAGGCAATGTGGATAAGCTAAACGCCGGTTTTTCAACAGGGGAATCCCTGAGCATTCAAGGACCTTCGACCGGAACCGACGGGTTAATGGCTGGCGGGGAGTTTGAATTTGGGGTCGGACAGGGTTTGTCAATGATTGCTCAATATCAGGGTGTGTTCGGCAAGGTCAATTACGACTCGCAAAATATTTCTGCCGGAGTTATGGTGGGTTTTTAATTTAATCAGGTATTTCCGTCGAAATCGCCTTGCTTACCCCTTATACGCCCAGTTTATGGCATCTGGGTAAGCCTTTTCCCGTACCCTGTTTGATTTTCCTACCCATTTTAGACCTTGGGACATAATATCCCACTATGTTTACTTAGTGTCCGGATTGCACGGGAGTTTTAATGTTTATTTGCGAATATTGTAAAATAGAATTGCTCGTTAAGACCAGGAACATACTTTCGGGCAGAGGCCAAAACGGTACTGTGGAAAAAATTGAAGCGGTTTGTGATTCCCAAAAATGCTCCCAATATCTTGTGAAGAAATTTTTCCTTTGGGACGGTTCGAAAATCCTTCCCGCGGTTTAAATTCTGGTTTTGATCCTTAAAGTCCCAAAAAGAAGCAGGTTATTTTGATTGTCCCGTGGAATTCCAAAATTCAAACCACCCATTTATTGATGAACCTTCAGGCCTTGACATCTACTCTGTTGCCAAGGGTGGCACTGGATGGGGTAAGCATGGTGGCAGCGATTAAATTGGAAAGCTCGTCGTTATAAGAACCAACTAAGTGATTATCCGTCGTAATTTCGGATCTGGAGATGATGGGGGATAAGGATTGAGTTACGCTGGTTAGTTCCATGGATTTCCTAACGGTAAGGGAAAGAAAAACTTTAATGGTTCCGTTCTTTTAGCGATTTCAAGTAATTGACAAACAGCCTCAATTCGGTACTCTTTCTCACCTTTCTAGTTCTTCTAAGACTTTTTCGATTATAATTAGATGATTTTTAATTTTAATGATTTCCTCGAGGTTGACTTGGAACCCACATCTGCCATTTTCAGACATCTCCGGAGGGTCCTTCAACAGGCCTATTTTCTCCATTTCATGAGCCCAAAGGATTTGGACAAGATGATGACCTGTCTTCGCGCCGTCCGGGTTTTCAAGGGCTACAAAATTATCCGCCAAGGCGATCCTGGCGACGCTTTTTACCTTATCGCCTCCGGCAGGGTTTCCGTCTGGGTAAATAAAGGGAACACCCAGGTGAGAGTGGCTGGCCTCAGATCGGATGAATATTTCGGTGAAATGGCGCTTATTTCCAACGAACCAAGGAACGCCACGGTCCTGGCTGAAATGCTCACGGAGCTTTTCATCCTGGAAAAGCATAACTTCGACAATCTTCTTATGAAAAACCCTGGTATCGCCCAGAAGCTCCGCCTGGCCCACGAACAAAGGGGCGAGATTATGTCCAATCTTGTCCAATCGCAGGTTTGAATCGGGAAAAGGCTAGGTTCCGAAGGTCGGCCGGAAATTTCAGGGCGTGGCCTTGGGGTTGACCCTGCCTGGAAGCGCGGGTAAATCATCCGTCCGTGGTTGAAGCGGGTCCGTATTTGGGGAAGAGGGAATGGCGGTATCCGTTCCCGCTCCGGAAGGCACTTTTGAACCCGAAGAACCCTCTCCTTTTAATTTGGAAATATCATCCCCTGTTTCCGGTTCATCCGTCACAACCTCATTTTCACTACCTTTGGCGGCACCGGATTCATCTGATTCCGGTTCATCGGAAACCACCTCATTTGGGTCAACCACAACTTTTTTGTGGCCGGATTTCGGTTTCCTTTTTTGGGGAACTTTTTTGGGTTGGGGTTTGCGTGTTGGAATAGGGGTTGGTTCGGGAACCGGCGTAAAAGTGAACGTCGGGGAAAGGGGAAAAGGGGTTGCGGTGGGTTGGGCTGTTGGAGTTGATAAAACCGCGGTTGGGATTATGGTGGGAAGGGGCGAGGGAGTTTCAGGCAGATTAAGCAGGCCCTTAATTTCGGGAGGAAGCCCGCCTTTTCCGGAAAAGTAAGCGCCAATCAAAACCCCCACAAGGGCAAGGAACAGAAAAAAAGCCCCAATGACCTTCGTCCACGTCAATTTGGGTTTTCCAAGACCCTCCATAACTATTTTAAATATTTCGACCTTATGGCCAATATTTTTAAGTTCTTTGAAGCCGAGGGAAGCAAACTTGTATCCGCCCTTATTTTTGATGTGGTGATAAACATCCCCGGAAACACAGATTCCACCCGGTTCCGCGAGGGGTTCAATTCGGGCCGCGATGTTGACCCCATCCCCGAAAAGGTCGTTTTCCTTTACCACCACATCGCCAATGTGAATACCGATGCGTATCTGTCGCGTTTCACCCGTGGCCCTGTTGTGGTCCAGAAAATGCTTTTGAATCGAAACGGCGCACTGGACGGCGTTGACGACGCTGGAAAAATCCGCCATGAAAGAATCTCCCAAGGTCTTGATGACTCTTCCGGAGTATTTAAGAATCTCCAAGTTGATCAGGGTGTTGTGAAAATTAAGGAAATTCATTGTTTCTGTTTCGTTGGCTTCCATCATCCTGCTGTAGCCAGCGATATCGGTGAACATTATCGCGGTCAACTTTCGGTTTATTTCCTCTTCTGGCATGCTAAACCTCGAAAAATTAGTTAAAACTGAGTCTCGCTGGAATTTGGATTTCTTTTTGAGTCTATTTGCGGGTAATCGTCAACCTGTATTTTTCATTTTTTCCGTAAAGACCATAAACCGCGACGTAATAGGTTTTTCCGGGTTCGGACAGTTCCACGGCCTCGACTGGGTCATTGGTAAGGGAGCTTCCCGCTGGCACAAATGATTCGTCGAAAACCTCCAATTGAAAATTGGCTTCCTCGTAAAGGGGGTTCGGTCTACCGACAACGTGCGTATAACAATCAAGCACCACTAGGAATGGGGTCGAGGTCGTGAAGGAATAAACATCAACATCCAGTTCGGGATTCTCCACCTTGGGGTCGATTTTAAAACCCTCAGCTGCCCCAAGAGTGGTTATACCCGCGTTTTTTGAAAGGGTTCCATTGACTTGTAGGCCGGCCGCGTTTAAATCCCCCAGACTCTGGGCCGTTGGGAGGGTGTTGTTGGGTTCCAGCTCAATGACCGCGCCGGACAAAGCGGGTCCGTTACAAATGGGTTTGGGTTCGGGTGGAAGGATGGGTGCGGGAGGAGGCCCTTTCTTTTTCTTGGGAGGCGGAGGGGGTGGTTTCCGGGCCATTTTTTTCTTTTTAGGAACCGGCGTGGAGGTCATGGTCGCGGTTGGAGTCGCTGTCGCCGTGAAAGTGAAGGTCGCGGTGGCGGTAAAAGTGGCGGTATAGGTCGAGGTGAAAGTCATGGTTGGAGTGGGGGTTGGGGGCAAAAACCACTTGGCGGGGTCTGTTCCCCTGGAACCCGTCAGGTACGCGACGGCAACCAGAATCAAAAGGAAGAGGAATAGGAGAAATTTTTTCACGGCCGCTCCAAGTTTAAAATGCTAAGGATATTATATCCAAAACGAGTGAAGATAATGAGTAATTAGCCCGCGCAAGCGGGATGAAAATTATGTGCGGGAAGCACCATTTGATATGGGAAATCATCAAAACAAGTTGAAGAACTTATTTCGCTGGCGCCGCTGGCGGAACAAGGGTGTCATGGGTTGTGGTTGGGATAAGGGAGGCGTTTAAAGTTGGAGAGGGTGTTTCCTCCTCGGAGGAGATTTCAAGGGTAACCGGTTCATCGCCCGTAGGAGCGGATGTGGCAACGGGCTCGGCTTTTTCCACAGGGGTGGCAGGGATGGGGGTAAAGGTGGGCGGGGGGGAGATTGGTTGAGTTTCAAGAGGACTTGCTTGGGGTAGAGGGGTGGCTGTTTTGGTGGGCTTGAGGCGAACCGGAGCGGCAACTGGGACCGGGGTAAAGGTTGGAATCAAAGGGGTTTGTGTGGGAGTCGGGGAAGGTGAAAAATCCGTTACGGTAGTAGGTGAGGTTATAACCACGGGAGGAATGGTTTGAGTATTCTTTTGGTTCAGAAAAAAGCCGGCGGTTACCAAAAACGCGAAAACCGCCCCGGCAAAGTAATAAACACCTTTTTTATTTTTGGCTTCAACCTTTGATGTTTTCTCTTGGGAGTTACTGGCTTTGAGCGGTTCTGCCGAAAATTTTTCCTCGGGCGCCGGCTCATCTTCCTGGGGAGCCGGAAAGGTCATCCCTTCATCCTCGTCCGTTTTCCTTTTCTTGGCCGGTTCGGTATTCAGGGTGTTCCAGGCGGCGAAACTGAGGCCGCATTTGGAGCAGAGGGCCGCGTTATCGGGTTGAATGGAGTCGCATTCGGGACATTTCATGGGGGGCAGTATAAACAAAATTGGGATTGAGGAGTTATCAATTAGGAATTTATAAAAGATTTTCAAGCGCGATCGGTTAAAATTGAGGTATGCCAACAGGATTTAAAAGCCACCTGGAAATAATTGTAAAAACACTTCCGAATCCCCTCATACTCATGGTTTGTGGTTTTTTTCAAACCGTAAGGATAATCCTGTATTTTGTTTCCGAGTCCAAATTGAATAACCTTCCCGCCGAAGTGATGAGGCTGACCCCCTGGTATTTTTGGGTGATAGGATGGCTTCTTTTGCTTTGGGTGGGTACCTTGAAAAACTCGTTGAAGGAAAAGGAAATAATAGACAAAACCTCTTTCAACTTTTTTGAGGGGTTTTTAGCTTTTTTGATCAAGGAAGGCCACGCTCTTTTTAACCATTCTGAGGATAAGGATTTTTATTCCAAAATCGAGGGCTGGCAAAGAATGGTCATTGAGGGAATCGCCCTCGGCAGGGGCCCGGAAGCATCGGAAGCCTTTTTCCATAAAATGGAAAGTCAATATCCCCTGAGCAATTCCTACAGGGATTCCCTTCGATTAAATTCCAGCGAGCCCCTCAACGTGGCCCTTCAGGGCAACCTGGAGGAATTGGAAACAATCCGGAAAAACCTGAAAGCGGGGATGGTTTATGAAAAAGGGGAATTGGAAGCCGTAAAAAGACCGGAACATCCGGTCAATTCCTTTCCCCAGCTTCCATCGTAATAAAAATAAACGGCCATTTTGACTATAATGTTTCATCGGTTGGGGTTTGAAACCAAGGAGGCGGCATGGACAAATTAACAGGTTTTTTGGGGCGGGTGATTTTTTCTATTCCGTTCGCCTGGTTTGGATTCGGTCACCTGATGAACGCCGGAATGATGGCCGGAATGGTCCCCCCTTTTATACCTGGCGGTGTTTTTTGGATTTATTTCACCGGTGCCGCCATGATGCTGGCCGCGATCGCCATTATCACGGGCAAACAGGGACGTAGCGCCTGTTTCGGGCTGGCGCTCCTGCTTTTGCTTTTTATTGTGACCATCCATCTCCCGGGGCTTGCCATTCCCCAGATGAAAATGATGTCCATGATGAATCTTTTTAAGGACACAAGCCTGATGGGAGCGGCGCTGGTTATTTCCGGAACTTTCAAGAAAACCTGATGACCAAAAACCGGATGGAAGCCTTTAGCGACGGGATTATCGCCATCATCATTACCATCATGGTTTTGGAATTGCGTCCGCCACATTATTCGGATTGGGCTTCCCTTCGTTCGTTGGTTTCCGCCGCTGTTTGTTACTCCCTCAGTTTTGTTTTTTTGGGAATCTACCGGGTCAACCACCATCATCTTTTACAGGCAGTCCAAAAGGTTAACGGCCCCATCCTTTGGGCGAACATCCATCTTCTTTTTTGGCTTTCACTTGTTCCCTTTGGAACGGCTTGGATCGGTGAAAACATCTTTGCGGCCCTACCGGTATCCCTTTACGGGGTCATTTTATTTTTCGCGGGAACGGCTTATTACATCCTCGTTCGGACACTGATCACCCATCACTGAAAAAATTCAACTCTGGCCAGGGTTATTGGCGGCGATTTCAAGGGGAGAATTTCCCTGGTCTTTTATGCGGTCGCGATTTTGGCTTCCGCCTATTTTCCTTTGGTGGCCTACGGGTTATATATCCTTGTGGCGGTTATGTGGCTTATTCCAGATCGGAGGATTGAAAAGGTTCTTTAAGAAACAGGAGGCTAATACCGAAACCCCTGCCCGCCCTTTAGATTGGATTCCAGTCCTGAAAATGGTATAAACAACCGCTTCTTAACACAATCGACTTGCCCGGATTAAAAAATGAAACCAAAAAAGAAATGGAACAGGGATGAAAACGGGATTATTCGCTGCAACCTGAAAAACGGCGCCAAACTCCTGATCAAGGAAGACCACGCCACTCCCGTTGTTTCCCTCAACTTTTGGGTGGAGGCGGGTTCCATAGATGAAAAGGCCGACGAAAGGGGTATGGCTCACCTTATTGAGCACATGATTTTCAAAGGCACCACCAAACGAGGAGTAGGGGAAATTTCCAGGGAGGTAGAGGCGGCGGGGGGTTACCTGAACGCTTTTACCAGTTTTGAACACACCTGTTTTTACGTGGTCCTGCCCAGCGACAGGATTCAAAAGGCGATGGAAGTGGAGTTTGACGCCTATCTCCATTCGACTTTTGACGCGGATGAACTGAAAAAGGAAAAGGAAGTTGTCTTTGAGGAAATGCGCATGCGCCAGGATGATCCCTGGAGCTGGTCCTGGGAACTGCTTTTCAGGATTCTTTACAAGAAAAACCCCTACCATTGGCCCGTCATCGGTGATCTGGATATCCTGAAAAAAGTCCCCCGCGGGACCCTGCTGAAATATTACCAAACCCATTATGTTCCCTCGAACACTGTCCTGACGGTGGTAGGGGATATCAAGGCGGAAAAAGTCGTCCAGTGGATTCAAAAAAACTTTGAGTCTGTTAAAAAAACGGGGGCGCCTCAACGGCGTTTTACATTTGATCCTGAACCCAAATCCCTAAACCTTCTGACCGAGCCGGGGGACCTGCAGCAAATTTACCTTTCCCTGGGTTTTCCCACGGTCCCCATAGACCACCTGGACTCCGCGGTTTTGGAGATCCTCGAGGCGATTTTGGGGGACGGTTCGTCCTGTCGTTTGAACCTGGCCATCCGGGAAAAAAGCCAGTCCGCGGATGAGGTGGGTAGCGACCATTTCTCCGGAAAATACGGCGGTGCCTTTGTGTTTCAAAGCCTGACAGACGCCAAACGGGTGGAAAAATGTCTGATGGATATCATGGCCGAGGTTAAGAAAATTATTTTGAAGGGTGTGACTGACGAGGAACTGGCCAAAGTCAAAAACAAAATCAAAGCCTCCAAAATATTCGAGAAGCAAAACATGGACGGCCAGGCGAAAACCCTGGGGTTCTGGGAATTGAACGGGGATTACCGTCTCGAGGACAAGTTCCTGAAGGCCCTGGATTCCGTGACTTCCTCCGATCTTGAGAAGGCCGCCGGTAAATATCTTTTGCCGCGCCGGGCCTCCCTGGTTTTGTACCACCCCAAAAAACAAAAAATGAATTCCCATCCCGTCTACTGGCAGTCCCTTCTTCAAAAAGGAATGGATGAGCGGGAAGCCCCCGGGAAGGGCGCGGTGTCGCGGGGTCCCGTCAAAAAATTTAAACTAAAAAACGGCTCCACCCTCATGGTCAAGGAACGAAAAGGACTGCCCCTTGTTTCGCTGGGGGTTTTCCTGAAGGGCGGATTTTCGCGGGAACAGGCCCATCCCGGAACCACCGCGCTGATGACCAAATGTCTTTTAAAGGGAACCGCCCGGAAAAACTACAAGGATTTCTCCGAGGAAATGGAAGCGCTTGCAGCCCATATCGATCCCTTGATGGAAAAGGATTACTGGGGAGTTACCCTGGATTGCATCAAACCCAATTTTGAGAAATCATTCGATCTGATGGCCGAATCCATTTTTTCCCCCTTGTTTTCGGACCAAGAGGTTGAAAAGGAAAAGAAGCTTCAAATCGCCGCCATTGAACGCCTGAAGGATGACCCGGGTGAGTTTGCCCTTCTTCAATCGGACGTCGTGACATTTGCCGGCACTCCTTATTCCCACATGCCGATGGGCACGAAGGAAAGCCTTGAAAAAATTAAACCGGGTGACATCCGAAAATGGCATCAATCCCATTTAAACGCCGGGAACATGACATGGATCGCGGTGGGGGATTTGGACGGGGAGGAACTTAAAAAGATCATGGATGCCAGGCTACCGGTCAAATTTCCAGCGCCGGTTCATGTTCAAAAGAAGAAGTCACTTCCACCCTTGACGGCCCGATCGCTTTATTTGATCAGCAACAGCCGGCAAGCCAACCTGGTTTTGGGTTTCCGTGCCCCCCAATTTCCCTCAAGGGAATATTTTGTTTTCAGGGTGTTAAATACCATTCTTAACGGAATGGGGGGGCGTCTTTTCGTGGAACTTCGTGAGAAAAAAAGCCTGGCCTACAGCGTCTATGCCGCCCATGACGCGGGGCTTTTGGCGGGAGCTTACCAGCTTTACGTTGGCTGCGCCCCTTCCAAGGTGGAGGACGCGAAAAGGGAACTCCTGAAAGTTCTCGCCGATTTTTCCAAAACAGGGATTCCATCTGAGGAACTACAAAGGGCCAAGACCTATATGATCGGGTTGTACCAGGTTGGGCTGCAATCGAACCGTTCCCAGGTTCTTTCTTATGGGCGGTACGCCCTTTCCACATTGGGAGCGCCGACGGTTGAAAAAATTCCACGAATCATTCAAAAGATCACGGGCGCGGATGTTCAAAAGGCCGTGAGCAAGTATTTACAAACGACTGAAAAAACCTGGGTTCTTCTTGCCCCGAAAAAAGAATTTAAGGAGGAAAAATAAATGTTCATCCTTTCGAACTTTTTATCCGCCATCGCGGAAATACTGGGGATGATTTTTTGGGCTCTTCAACTCGCCATTATCCTTCGGGTCATCCTGTCCTGGGCCAACGCGGATCCCTACAACGGACTTGTTCGGGCCATCGGCTCGATCACGGAACCCATGCTTGCCCCTTTCCGGCGTCTTCTTCCTTCTTGGAAAATGCACGGCTGGGATTTGTCCCCTTTTCTGGCGCTTTTAACCATCATTTTTTTGAGACAATTCCTGGTCACCACACTCTTGGGGATCGCGGCCAGGCTTTAAATTTAGGCTTTTTATCACTCCATGGATGATTTATATTGAATCAACCCAACAGTTGCCCCAGCCTTATTTTCGCAGGAGACGACGTTGTTTTTTACGCGCTTTCAACTCCCACACCTCGTGGTTCTTTCCCTTTTTTTTATTCCCCTTCAAGCCGTCCAGGCGCTAAACGCCGATTTGGAGCAGGATACCTATGGTTTAAGCATGGGAAGCGCCGTGGCGGCCATCGCCGCCGGAACCCACGCCATCCAATGGAATCCGGCGGGCATCGCCAGAGTGTCCGTTCCCATGGCCCAATTGGGCTTGGGGTTTAACCCCGGGAACGACCAAATTCTGTTCAACACAGGCGTTTTGTATCCCTTTAATGATGGAACGGTCTTCGCCCTTTCCCAATTTTCGGACTTTCCCTCCTTGCCCGGGTCCCAAACCACCTACATTGGTTCAGTCGCCCTACCCCTCAACGCCTCCCATGATTTTTTCTTTGGCCTAAATTTAAAATACCTTGCACTTTCAACCCAGGTAGGGCCGGCCCTTGAAAACGGTAGGGGTTTGGGTCTTGATTTTGGTCTTTCCTATGATTTGAGGAGACCATCCGGAACCATCGCCTCTTTCGCGCTGGCCGTTAAGGATGCCGACACACAAATCCGATTTGATAATAATGATGAACAGTCCGTGACCCGAACCTTTGTCCTGGGGGCGGCCTACCAAAATATTCCCGATACCAGGTTCGAGACGGATTACGCCATCGTGGATCAGACCCTCCAAAACTCCACCCTTCACAACCGGCTTCGGCTGGGGGCCGAACGTTTTTTCGGAAATCGGTTTTATTCGGTCCGGGTTGGGTTTGACGATCTTTTCAACACGGAGGGATATTTTTCCATGGGTGCCGGGTATCATCCCGACCAGCCTTTTGAAATTAGTTACGCATTCAGGGCGAACGTTAATACCACCCAATTTTCCCATTTTTTATCCTTCATTTACAGGTTTGACAATTGGGGCAAAAACGAGCCGGCCCCCGAGAGGGTTGTTTCCAAAACGTCCTCGGAAATAAATATCGGCGAGGGCGCCGAATTGACCGCGCCGCCTTCCGGAAAACCAATCTCGGCGATCCCGCTCCGAAAAATGTCCATCCAGGCTGATCCCCCCATTTTTTCCCCGACGGGAAAACAGAAAAGCGCCACCATTTCCTTTCCCGAAGGAAACATTCCCGATGTCGCCAGGTGGCTGGTGGAGATTCAAAACTCGAAAAAAGCAGCTGTTCGGCGTATTGGGGGAACCGGGGCTTTAATGCCAATGCTGGTCTGGGACGGGATGAACGAAGAGGGTAAACAGGTCCAGGATGGTAAATATCAAATTGTCCTGAAAACCTTTAATAGGAAAAACGAAATCCTCTCCAATGATTTTGAACCAGTGGAGATTTTGTCCACCCGCGCTCATTTTGAGATCCAAACAACTGGACGTTATTTTTCAACCCGGCCTGGGAAAAAACGACGAACTGATATACTTTTCACTGTAAATGCCGGCGGATCAACCGAGGTTCAGAACTGGGATTTTGAGATCAGCGATTCATCCACGAATAAGGTGGTTTATGAGTCGCAGGGAACAAAAAAATTACCTAAGACTTTGAAGTGGTCCGGTAATAATCTCAACCAGGAAGCCGTTCCGGAAGGGGACTACCTGTGTCTGTTAATTGCCCAGGACAAGGCGGGGAATTCCCTGAAAACGGACGCCTTGAAAATTACGATCAACAATACTCCCCCGGATTTGACCCTCAAGGGCGAGGATAACCTGGTCGATTTCAACACAAAAAAAACCTTCCGGTTTTTCCTCCAATCAGCCGACAAGGTCGGAATTGACAATTGGAAGGTCGAGATTTCCAACGAAAAGGATGACATCCTCAAATCTTTCGAGGGGAAGGGACAGCCGCCGCGTGAGCTTGTTTGGGACGGAAACACCGACCAGATGAAGCCGGTGGAACAGGGTTCGTTATTGGAAGCCGCGTTTTCTGCTTCTGATAGAGCGGGGAACGGTGCCACGACTGATCCGATTTCCTTCCAGGTGGATTATCAGCCGCCGACCGCCGGGGAACAAATGACCCTTAATTTGACCACCCTGTATTTTGACGCCCTGAGCTCAACCCTTACCGTTGAAAGCAAAAAGGAGCTAGAAAAAGCCGCTGCCTCCATCAAACCCTACCTGAATAAAAGTATCCTCGTGGTAAAAGGCTTCGCGGCCCCGGATGAGGGGGGCAACCTTCTCGTTTTATCCCATGGCCGCGCCCTAGAGGTTAAAAAATATTTAACGAAAATGATGGGGGTTTCCCCGAACACGATTTTTGTGGTGGGTTATTCCGCTAGGGAAACTTCCAAATCCGGCGCCACCCCTGGTCAGAAAGAATCCCAACGGAAGGCGGTCATTTCCCTCACCACCCAGCCCTGATCATTAAAGGCGCCTTCCGGGTTCCAAGAAAACACATCCCACCCACCCATTCTTTTGTTAAGATAAGCTATCTTTAAGCCCTT
>JAHFCG010000211.1 GCA_023249615.1 candidate division FCPU426 bacterium
GGAGCTGCTTCCACTGGGGGTGGAAGAGAGGGAGATTCCGCGCCAGGGACTTTAATTTGTGGAACCGCGGTCGGCAAAGGACGGGGCGCGTCAATTTTAGCCTTGGCTTTTTCCAAATAAAAGGCCAGCTCAAGTCGTGTTACCACCCTGCCTTCATCCAGAACCGCCTTGTCCTGATCGTCCAATAAACCATAACCTCCCAGCTTTTTAACCCGCTGGTAAAGAGACTGATCCTGGGTGACGTTGTCGTACGAATCCGCCCCGAAACCGAGGGAACAAGTTCCTTCTATAAAAAGGAAACAAAGTGTAAGAAGAGTTAAGGTTTTTAAGTTTGAGGTCAACCAATTCCCCTGTTTCATTTTTCGCTTGGTCTAAAACGATTTAGATTTAACTTTCGACTGTGAGCTGTCAACCGTCAACCGGTAATTTAAAAGAATTCAACCTCATCCACCCAAAAATCGATCGGGTAACTGCCGGCGGTGTTTCCCGCGTCATGGGACCATTCCAACCCCACCACTTCCTTCAAATGGTCCACCAAATCGGGAGGAATGACGGCGCTTCCCCACCCCGTGCCTCTTTTCAAATCATTAAAGGAATAACTGTTTTGGGCCCAATCGGCCGAGGTTGAAAGAGCGGCCCCGAAGTGATTGTAACAACCATCATTGCAAGTGCCGCCATTGGAGGTCGGCAGGGTGGCCGCGATCGTAAATTTGAAACTTTGTCCGGGCGCCTTGTCACTGGAAGGACTTTTATAGTAGAAACGAACACCGGTGAAATTACTCGCATCGTAATACCCGCTGGATTTAAGTTTTCCCTGAAGCGTAAAAGCGGGGTAGGAGTTATCCCCCTTGTTCACGAGGGTGCCAAATAAATGAACCGCCATCGCCGTGCCCTTCGCCCCACCCGAGACGATATAGGGATTGTTGACGGTGTTTCCTCCGTAGGAAAAAGCCGACCAGGTCCCGCTTCCGGACCCAAATAATTTGGAGCTCATGTTGGCCGCGCCGTCATCGAAGGTTCCAACAACCTTTTGATCCGCCGGAACATTAACCTTCGCCTGCATGGCCGCCGGGTTTCTTAACCCATCCGTCAAAGGCTCTTCCTTGGATCCCTCATTAACCATTACCGCCCCACAACCGGGCAAAAGGGAAAAACCTAGAAGGGCGAATAGGGGAAAAGAAACTTTGGACGAAATCATGATTACCTTTTAAGAGGACTGGAGCGGTTCCCACGGAGCCGTCCTTGGAAGAAGCCCGTGTATTCTACAAAAAAGCCTTAAAAGCGGGAACCTTTTTCAACCCCGGCAAACCGGCCTTGAACTGTTTCATAAAGTTTCAGGTAATGGGCCCGGCCATTGCCGTGGAATTCATTGCGGCGACTTTAAACTCACAATTTTGCTTATGATCCTGTCCAAAATTTGAAAGCCCTTTTATTGGAGTTTTAAGATTCTTTTAAACAACGCAAAACACATCCATCCGTTAATTAACCTATAAAATTTAGGGCTAAAGTACTTTCACGGTAAACATCAATCCCGCGGGTTTTCAAATTTTTTCGGTTCCATCGAGGTCATCAAATCCCATCAAAACGGAAAAAAGAACAAATTTAAAAACGGGTGATATAATCCCTACCCATAATACGTTTTAGCCTTAGGAGGCCTTCCGATGAAGCGTTTCTCCCTTTTCGCGTTGATTTTAATATTTCCCTTGATTTGGATTTCTTCCCAGGGATGCCGAACCGTAGCCACGCCCTCCTTTCCCTTGATTCCAACGAATACCCCTACCATAACCCCAACCTTTACCAACACGCCGCTCATTACCAATACGGCCACAAATTCACCCACCAATTCCCCCACCCCAACCATATCCTCAACGGCAACGGATTCACCCTCGCCGACCATCACCAACACTCCCGGTGGACCCACTGATACCGCGACGGATTCGCCCACCAATTCCCCTTCCACAACACCGACCGACACCCCCACTAATAGTCCCACGGCAGGCGCCGCCACCAATACGCCGACCACTTGCAGCGCCGCCAGCGTTCAAACCACCTATACATTTGAGACCGGAGTGGATTGTCTTCATCCCGATGCTTCGAACACCATGGTTACCGGTTATGGTCTTTCTTCCACCCAAAAACACGCCGGCTCTCAATCCTACGCGCTGTCAATTAATAACACCTCAGGTGGAAACACCAACGCTCAATTCGAAATAGCCTACAGCACTCCCCAAAACCTGAGCGGTTCCGCCATCACCGTATTTATTTATTTGGAAGCTGGATTATCTGGTTCCGCCGGCTTCCAAGTCGCCGAACAAAACACCGGATGCGGGTGGGACAGCACTTGGTATAACGCTCCCGCCACCGGTTCCTGGCTTCAGGTGGTATTAAATCCCTCAACCGCCGGATGTTCCGGCGCTTCCACCCCCAGTAATGCGACTCAGCTGGTTTTCCAATTGACCAACATTCCCAACGGGGCCTCGGGCAACATATACATTGACGATATTTCTATTACTCTTCCTGCAGGACCCACGGCGACCCCAACCTCCACCGCCACAGCCGTCGTGGGAAGTTCATTTTATTTCGACGGAGGAAGTATTCCCGCCGGGTGGTCACTGATCTCGGGCGGCTCTCCCCTCCCCGTTACGCTTTCAGGCCCAACCTTGGAAGCTCCGGGTTACGCGGCCTCCGCCGGAGCCATGGGTGCCACCGTCACTTGGAACGCCATCAATCAAAACGCCGCCTTTCAATATGCCTACGGTTCGCCCACCAACTGGACCGCCCTTGGCATTACGGGATTCCGGGCCATGGTCATGGTCAATCCACTCATGGATACAGGAGGAGGAATGCAGCTTTATTGCCAAAGCGGCCCCGGCTATTCCTGGGAAAACAGTTCCTGGAACAATCAGCCCTCCGCCGGTACCTGGGTGCAAATAAATTGGGTCCCCCCCTTCGCTTCGGGCGGAAGTCCGGTCTCGGTACAGCAGTTTGGAATCCAATTCGCGACCGGGGGCAGCGGCTCCGCCTTCAACACGGACACCATTTTCGTGGATAGCGTTGAACTTTATTAATAAAGATTGGCAAGATTTAAAAGGGCCTCCTTCCGGAGGCCTTTTTTTTGCCGAAAAAAGAAACCGGTTACAGAAAAGATAAAAATCTAAGGAGAAAAGATGAAGAACTTATTTTTAAAGGCGATTTTGTTTCTTTTGTTTTCCACGGGGACATCCCTCGCGGGAACAGCCGAGGATTGGACAAACATCACCGCCGGGAACACCGGAACTTTCGCCGATACCCAGGGATCCAAAATTACCTTTGAAATCGTGGAGGGCCCCAAGAAGGGCGAAAAGGCCATTAAAATCGTGAGTGACCTGAAACAAGGCGGGTGGTGCGGAATTTGGCACAACACCGATTTGAACCTTTCCAAAGCCAACGCCATCAAATTCATGGCCAAAGCGGACGCTCCCTGCGCGGTTAACCTGTCGCTTACCGACGCCAATAAAATGCAGTACGGCGCGGTTGCCCAGATAAATTCCAAGGATTGGACCGAAATCATCATCCCGGTTTCCTCGTT
>JAHFCG010000095.1 GCA_023249615.1 candidate division FCPU426 bacterium
GCAGAAAAAATCAAAAACGTTAACTTATTGTTTGCCAGAAAACAGGTTTCAATCTTTTTGCCTTCCTCTGCGACCTCTGCGACTTTGCGGTAAATGCCTATCCGTTGAAGGTTTTGCTTTTCCAAAGGGCGATACCGCCCAGGATCCCGGCGGCATTTGAAACAATCTTTGTATTCTTGCCTAAATTGAAGCTGATTAATCGGGCGTTGCCCCCGCCGATATAAATCCTGTCAGGGTTCAGCAGGGTGTTCAACCAGATCAGGGCCTGCCTAACCTTGATGTTCCACTTCGCTTTACCAATTTTTTTCAGAACCCGGTCCCCTATAAATTCATTGTAGGTTTTAGCTTCAAAAACCGGATGTTGTGCCAATTCAAGCCGGGGCATCAATTCACCGTTTCGGAAAACAGCTGTTCCAACCCCGTAGCCCAGGGTCACCACAAGTTCCAATCCCCTTCCCTTGATCACGGCAAATCCCTGCATATCAGCGTCATTCAAAAGCCTGACTGGTTTCCGCCATTTCTTTTCGAGCTCCTTGATCAGGGGATAACCATTCCAAATCTTATTACCAAAATGGGGAGCCGTAATCACTCTTCCCTCCCTGACAACCCCCGGCCAGCCGATGGAAACCCGATCAAAAGAGGGGAGTTTTCCGGCCAGCACCAGCAGGAACCCCACCATGACCTTCGGCGGACAGGGATAGGGTGTTTCTACCCGGATCGAATCAGCAAGCATTTTTCCCCGAGCGTCCAGGACCGAGGCCTTAAACCCCGTCCCGCCCACGTCAATGGAAAGAGTTGTTTTATTTTTTCTCACGGGCGCCCAAATCCTTTCACGCTAAAAATAACTCACCACCTGTTTTAATTGCATGGAGGCTAGGTCCACCTCCATCCCGGCGGTTTTTTCCGGATCAACCAATTTTTTTAGGTCTTCCACAAAAGGAATCATGGCCTCGCGGGTTTCCCAATCGGCGCAATTATGGCGCAGGACAAAAAAGGCGTTGAGCAGGGCCTGTTCCCGCCTTCCTTCCTCAGCCTCCACCCGGCATAATTGAAACAAGGTTCTCAAAACCACCGGAACCGCGAAAATTTCAAAGCCGGTTTTAAGGGCCGCCTTAAGATTTCGTTTCGCGCTTTCAATCTCCCCTTGAAAAATCAAAACTTCTCCCAGGTGGTTTTGGGACACGGCTGTTTCCCTTTGATTTCCCGACTTTTTGAACAATAGGACCGCCTCATTAAAAAACGAAAACGCCCCCTCCCAATCCTTTTCGATCAGGCAAACCTGCCCCAAACCATCCAGGGCGTAGGCAACGCCCCACGGGTTGTTGATTTCCTTAAAAATGATTTGACTTTCGCGAAGAAGATGCGCGGCTTCGCCTAAACGACCCTGAAGGCATTCCAAAAGACCCTGATTCGCCTTTGACCAGGCCAACCCCCAACGATGATTATCCTTTTGATAAATTTCCAAGCCTTCCCGATAACATTCAGCGGCCCAAAGACAATTACCCATGGCTTTCAGGACATGACCCAAACTATTGTCAGCCCAGGCAAGGCCTTCCCTTTCCCCCATTTCCTTGAAGGATTTCAAGGAGGTTTCATACAGCTTTTTGGCGATTTCATAATTTCCCAAAGCCCAATGGATATTGCCCAGTTTTCCCTGGGTCCAGGCCACACCGCTGCGGTGGCCAATCTCCTTGTGGGCCTTGAGGCTTTGAACACAAAGTTCCTCGGCCTCCTCGTAACGGCTTTGGTCAAAGGCCAGGTTCACGATTTCAGTTAAAACAACGGAGAGTGAATAGGTGTCGCCTAATTCGGTAAAAAGGTTTTGGCTTCGATGAAGTTGTTGGCGGGCTTCCGTGTAATTCCCCATCCGCCAGTTGACGTAACCCAGATTCTTCAGGGAAAGCGCGAGACTGGGGATGTCGCCCTCCTTTTCACAGGAACCCACACTTTGTTCCAGGAGTTTTCGGGCTTCGAGAAAATCCCCGCTGATGAGGGAAAGCGCGAAACAAAGGTGGTTCACGGCAAAAGCCACCTGGCGTCCCGAACCAACTTTTTGCAATAGATCAAGGCTGGTTCTCAAAACCTCGGTCGCGTCCCCCCCTTTCCCCAGGGGATAAAAAAACCTCCCGTGACGGGCAATTAAATCGCCGTAAAGGGCCTTCATAACTTGGGTGGCGCCAGGACATTCCTTTTTCATCAAATCCGCGAAAACCCTTACCCCTTTTCCAAAAACCTTCTCACCATCGTTGTATAAACCGCGGATATCGAAATAGAAAAAAAGGGACTCAAGGTAGGATCCTATTTCCGCCAGCATTTCCTTTTCCAAAGCCCAGTTCCACCCCGTCTTGATATCCTCAATTTCCTCCCCGACTTCCTCAAGAGCGGACTTTTGGGACGGACCCATAAACCGGGTTACCCTTTCCTTCATAAAACCAGCGTAATAACGGCAATGTTTTTCATGAATCTCCCTCTTGAGGGCGGGAACCTCCTCAAGTTTTTCCTCGATAAATTGTTTAAGAAGGGAATGAACCTCAAAACGAACAGGGGATGCTTTTCGAAGAATTGATTTATCGGCCAAAAGCGCGAGATGGGTGGCGGGGGATCCGGTTACAAATTCGGCGGCCTCCCCCCGGAAGGGCCCCTGAAAGACCGCGAGTTTTTTTAACATTTCCTTCTGAGTTGCGCTCAACATGTTCCAGGAATACTCAAAAGCCGCACGGAGGCTTCGGTGGCGTTCCGGAAGGTCTCCGTAGGCGCCGACTAAAAAATCCCTGTTTTTCCTTATCTCGGAAAGAATGGCGGAAATCGAAAGGGTTTTCATCCAGGCGGCCGCCAATTCCAGCCCCAGGGGCATGCCATCTAGGAACCTACAGAGGTGGATCAGGTAGGGTTTTTCTTCCTCCACCAGTTGAAAATCCGGATTGGATTCCCGCGCCTTAAAAAGAAACAATTGCACCGAGCCGTATCGTTCGATCTCAACTTCATGTTCATCTATCGGCGACTTCAGGCCCCGCACCTCAAAAACCTTTTCCCCCCTGATTCCAAGGCTTTCCCGCGAGGTGAGGATAAATTTCACCTTCGGAGCCTCTTCCTTGATCTTCGAAAGCCAATCCCCCTCCTCCAGCAGATGCTCAAAATTATCCAAAATCAACAGCATTTCCTTTTCACGGAGGAAATTTAAAACCTGTTTTTTCATGTCCTCCTGGCCATACTAGGAAAGATTTAAGGATTTCCCCATCGCGGCGGCCAAAAACCCGCCGGACTTGACCGAAACCAGCGGAACAAAAAAAACCCCATCCGAGAAAAGCCCGACACTCTCCTTCCCCACCTGAAGCCCCAGGCGGGTTTTCCCGACCCCTCCCGGACCCACAAGGGTAAGAAGGCGGCAGGAGGAATCTGAGAGCAAATGGACAATTCCTTGAAGTTCCTCCTGCCGGCCCAAGAGGGGGGATAAATCCGAGGGAAGGTTAAACCCTCCCCTTTCTTGTGTTCCGGCGGAGAGAAATTTTTCCAGTTTTGTATTTTCAAACTCGTTTGCCATATAAATCTTTCCCCAAAACGCGTTTCCGAAGCGAAATCAGCGAACTAACCTGATTATAAACCTTCACTTGCGCCCGATTGGGTCCAATTTCACCGAAAACGAAAACAAATACCCGCTTTTCATTTTTGACAATCGAAGATAAAGTAGTTGGGAATTTTGAAGGAGCCTTTGAAACAAAGGAAATTCATGGCTTCCAACAATCCAAACTCAAATCCCTTTAAAATTCTCCCTTGGAACGGCCACAAGTCCGCCCTGACCCTGACCTTCGACGACAACAATCCCATTCATGTCGATTTTGTCGTTCCGGAATTAACCAAAAGAAGCCTGCGGGGAACCTTTTTCGTCATCGCCAACCGTCTTACCCGTCCGGAAAAGTGGATGGCGATTTTGGGTTCGGGCCAGGAAATCGCAAGCCATTCCCTGGACCACAAACACGCCGCGGATCTGTCCCCTTCGGAGGAGTTCCACCAGGTCATTGGGGCAAAGACCAGGCTCGAGGAAATTTTTGGCATCCCCATCCGGACCTTCGCTTATCCTTTTACGGAAATGACTCCCACCCTCCGAAAGGTGGTGGAAACACAGCATTTTATGGCCCGAGGGGGAAACCGTTTCGATTTCTACATGAACCCGGAAATGAACCCCGATTGGTCGGACATTTCAAGCCAGGTGGCCCTGACCAAAATGAAACTTCCCGATTACCAGGATTGGATCAACGAAAATATCACCAGGGGAGCCTGGACGGTCCTTCAATTTCACGGGATCGAGGGGGATGTGGTGGGTTGGCAGCCTTTATCCAGGGAAGTTTTTGTCCCAATTCTGGATTACCTGGCGGGGAAAAGGAAGGAACTTTGGGTCGAAACCTTTGAACGAGTCGGAGCCTATTGGCAGTCCCAAAAAATTCTTGAAAAAACCATTCCGCGGCGCGAGGGTGTCTTGACCCGGTGGGCATGGAACAAACCCGCTTTCTTCCCTGATGGGGTTGTGTTAAAGGCGAAATTCGAGAACCCCTACCCGGTGTACCAAAATAAAATCAGGTTAACTCCGGACGCGTCAGCCGTTTTTTCCCTCAACTTTGACGCGCAGGAATTCATGGTTGAAAACACCTGAGAGGCCTGGATCCCAACCCATTTTATGACGAGAACTGATCGATGACCTTTCCCCCCTATCCCAAAACCAAAACCCTATGGCCCTTGGTTTTCGTCCCCTTGTTGATGGCGGGATTTTATCTCCTGATCGCTTATCCCCGTTTTGCCCGAAACTTACCTTTATCCCGGAACATCTTCTGGTCCTCTTTTTTTGGATGGGAACCACCGCCCTGGTCATGATGTTCGTCAGGGACCTTCTCCTCTGGCGCCATGTCCATTTTCTATTCATTTCCACCGTGGTCATTCCCGCCTTAAGCTGCTACTTGCTTTACCTTATTTACGGAATTTCCATCATTGGTAACATCTATTGGGAAACAACGCCCGGGGTCAACCAAATCATCCACTTTATCCCCAGTCTTTTAGGCTTGATGAGAAATTTTCAAATTCCACCCGCGCTCTTGTTTTCAGTTTTGGTGATTCCCTTCGCGGCATTGGTCCTCATTTTCCAGGGGCGGAGCCGTGATTTTATCATCTGGTATTGGGCCCTGAAGGAAACCCTGCACCTGCTGAGTCCCCGGGCCCGAAAAACGGTTTTTTTGTTTGGATTCCTTGTCTGGTCAAGCCTGGCCGTTTTTTTCGGAACCGCGGACCCCTCGATCGAGGTTTTTCAAATTTCAACCACGATCCAGTCATCAGTTTTTTTAAATTAAAACCGGGGTTGTTTACCATGACAAAGGAAAGGGTCTTTTGGGCCCAAAAAGACGTCCAGGTTGAAAAAAACATTTCCCGCCGGATTCCCAATGTTCATAATCTTTTTCTTTTCGTCGTGGACGCGCTTCGGGCGGACCATCTTCCTGAATATGGATATACACGCCCTATCACTCCTTTTCTTTCCGACTTTTTAAACCAATCCAACGCCCGGCGGGTGGATATCGCTCTTTCCACCGGTCTGGAAACCATCACGGGAACCATCTGCCTTTTAAACTCCAAGGAACCCATCGCCATGAGCCACTTGAATTATTCTTTGGCGGATTTCCTCTCGGACCAGGGTTATAAAACAAATCTTATTCTGGCCGGAACCCACACATGGCAGTTGTCTCACAAGGCTTTTGGGAGAAAAATTGATTTTTTCTACGATGGAAGCGAAAATCCAGGGCCGGGCGGTTCCTGCGATGACGAATTGGTTGTCAACGAGGTCGCGAATTTGAGGCCCGACGACGGGGGTTTTCATTTTTTCTACATCCATTTGATTTCGGTCCATCCGTTGGGAGTCATCGAGGAAAAATTTCAATTTTACCAGCCGACCCGGAGCATCATTATTGACAATACCCCTTTCCTGGGAAAATCGATCGGCCATGTGGCCAATTTGTACGATAACCGAATCCTCCAAATGGACTCGATGATGAAAAAAATCATGGCCTCCCTTAAACAAAAGGAATATCTAAGGGATTATCAGGCTGTTTTCACGGCGGATCACGGTCAAATTTTGGGGGAGAAAGGAAGATATGGGCACGGCCATTTCGCGGACATCGGGGGAATGAGGATCCCCTTGATCTTTTTTGGGTCCTCACCTCTTCCCGAATTCAAGGAACCCCATTTCGGCGTTCAGTTGGACATTGCCCCCACCCTCACCGATTTGGCCGGCCTGGATTTCCCCTCGAGTTGGCAGGGGCAATCCCTGTTAAGAATGCGGGCAAACCCTTGGAGTTACCACCTGAGCCCCTATTCACATCCCGGCCAGGAAGGCGCGGTGGTTTACTACACCCCAAACCACCTTTTCAAATTTTCAAGAACCCTTGAAAATTACCAGGATAAACCAGGAAAATTATTTGATTTGGAAAACGATCCGAACGAAAACAATGATTTAATCAATAATTTTGACCAAAAATTCATTGGGGAAATACGCGCCCAGGCGCAAGAGCATTTTACCTATTACTGAGGAAACCTTGGTCAGGCCCTGGGGTTTGGCCAATTAAGCTAGAAGGTGGGACCTTCCGCTTTTCCAGCGGTAATGAATTCTAACCTTTGGCGGTCTCGCCAATTTAGAAGCGACCCTTGTGGCCCCTTTGGGATTCAAACCGTCGGCGGGAGGCGCGAAAACCACCACGGGAAATGGGTTTGACCGGTTCCAGCCAACGGCCGCCAGGGTTACATCCACCCATTCCACGCCGGGCTTTTTATAAACCCATTTTTCCCCGGCCTTAATCATCAAGTTGGCGCCTTTGTCAAAAAGCAATTCCATAAAAACAGGACGGCCCTTGAGGGAAATATTCCACCCAAGCCCATCGGAATCATCGGAGGCGCGCCACTCCAGGCTTAAACCCTTGACCTTTTCCCACGACTCCTTCGGGTGAAAATAGGGGTCCTGGATTATTTTTTTGTAAAAAGCCATCGAAGGCGTCGCCAAACCATTTTCGGAATTGTTTTGGTCCTCCCTTTCAAGCCCCAACCGGCCGCGGTCACGGAACTGGTAATAGGTGACGCCTTTCAAAAAGGAAGGTTTTTCCCTGAGGACCTGACGGTAAAAATCACCGGTCAATTTCGCCTGAATTTCCTCCCCCCCCACATTTCCATCGGTATTAAACTCCCCGATCTCCAACCCTTTGTCCCGGCCGGTCATTTGAACGAACCTTTTGTGAATCCCCTTGAGTTGCTGCCAAACGGTCTTGAGTCCAACGATCTTGTGCGTTTTATCAAGGTCCTCGGGTTCGCAATCCTTGAAGGGCCAGCCGTAATGAAGGGTGACGTATTGATCCGTGGACCAGATGTCCGCGGCGCCGAGAAGCGGAAAAAGCTCCTTCTCGTAGCTTAACCTGCCGGTTTTGAAATCCGCGACATGACCCCAACAGCAGTTTAAAAGAATTTCAGGGGCTTCCCTTTTCAGGACCCTGGAAAACCGCACGAAAAAATCAGCCACTTCCTGGTAGGAATAACGCTTGTTGAAGGTAAACCAGTTTCCATCGCATTCATGGTTGAGGCGGATTCTCATTCGGCCGTAAGGCTTGAGCTGGCGCGCGATGACGCGGATATGATCATCGGGCACCGCGCAATCCATGGTAAGGGTCAGGGTGACCTCCTGCCCGTGCCGGCGGATGTCACGCATTTGTTGAAAGGCGTTTCCCTCCGTGTCGCCCTTAGGGCCGCCCGGAAAGGGAAAATAATCATCATAAGGATATCCCCAGGAATGACGTCCATCGTTCTTGTGGGCGACTGAGGCCCGTTTCGGCCAACCCTTGTCAAAAGGGTAATAGCAATACATGAGGCTGATAGCCCTGTGGGGACGGCCAAGAGTGGTCAGGATGTAATCCTGATTGACGTATTCACCCCGTTCACTCCCGTCACCCAAATCAAGCGAGCAGGAAGCGGGACTTAAGGTGACGCGGCGCGGCGGCGAAAGAGCTTTAAAAGAAGCCATGATTCTTCCCTTTATTTTGGAGCGAATTTCTGGACAAGGTGATTGCCTAAATCGGCTACGTAAACATTCCCCAAGTGATCAACGGCGATTCCGTAGGGTCCGTGAAATTGACCCCTGCCCCTCCCGGGGCTTCCCCAGGAGGTGAAGAATTTACCATGAGAATCCAATTTTTGGATACGGTTATTCCCCATGTCCGCCACGTACAAATTCCCCGCGTCATCCACGGCCAGGCCCCAGGGAAGGTGAAACTGCCCCTCCCCTTTCCCAGTCGTTCCCCATTCCCCCAGAAATTTCGTGTCGGAGGCGAATTTTTGGATGAGGGCGTCATCCGCGTAAATGTTCCCGGACCCATCCACGGCCAGGCCTTTGACATCCACGAAGTTATGCTTGAGGTTTCCGTTGAAAGTCCCGAAGGTTCCCCACAAAGCGAGGAATTTTCCATGCGGGTCGAATTTCTGGATCCGGCCGTCCACGACATAAACATTTCCGGCGCCGTCCACCGCCACGCTTTTGGGGTCCACGTCGTAATAACCCAGGTCTCCCATGCTATTCCCGCGTTTTCCCCAGGTTTCCAGAAATTTGCCGCCGGGATCGAATTTTTGGACGCGGAAATTTCCAGCGTCCAACACATAAAGATTTCCGGAGCGGTCCACCGCCAATCCCGCGGGCCGTTGAAATTGGCCATGGTCTTCCCCGCGGCTTCCCCATTTGGTTAGGAATTTCCACTTGGAATCGAATTTTTGAATCCGGTTGTTCCCCGAGTCCGAAACATAAACATTCCCTGATTTGTCCACCGCCACCCCAACAGGGGAATCGAACTTGCCGTCGCCGTTTCCCTTTCCGCCCCATTGGGTTACAAATTTATAACCTTCGGCTTGGATAGGGAATCCTGGCAAAAGAACGGCAATGGCTAAAAGCCACGAATAGATTCTCAGGTTTGAGTTGGAAATTTTTAACATTAACCCATTTTACTGCTATTGGGTCTTCGGCCACTGGTCCTTCGGGACGTCCTTAAAAACTTCCTCCATTTTGTGATAACCATCCGCGATAACCGTGGAAACCAGGTTGTTCTTGTCCACGGGAATGGGTTCCAGGAGAACCCCAGGAACCTTTATTTTCCCGTTATCGATCGGAACCGTTTTGTCGGTGATGGGTTCCTTTTTCGCCATTTTGACCGCTATTTCCCCCGCCTTGGCGGCCAAAAGGCCGATGGGTTTGTAGATGGTCAGGGTTTGCGTCCCGGCCAGGATTCTCTGACAGGCGGCGAGTTCGGCGTCCTGCCCAGTCACCAAAACCTTCCCCTGCAGTTTTTGTTCGGTCAAGGCCTGGATAGAGCCCCCTGCCGTGCCATCGTAGGAATCCAGCACCGCGTCGACCTTGTTATTGTTTTGAGTCAGGATGTTTTCCATGTTCTTCAGGGCATTCACCGCCAGCCAGTCGTTGGACCATTGGTCGCCTACGATTTTTATGTCCCCCCGTTTGATAAAAGGAGCCAAACCCTTATTGTGCCCCTCGCGGACCAAAATCGCGTTGTGATCCGTCGGGCCGCCGCCCATCAGCACATAATTACCCTTGGGTTTTAACCTAGTCACGTAATTGGCCATCAATTCCCCGACCTTGACGCTGTCGAAGGAAACGTACATGTCCAGGTCGCAACCGGTAATCAGGCGGTCGTAAGCCAACACGGGAACCCCCATCTTGTGGGCCATTTCCACGATGGTGGCGCAGCTTTTGTCGTTGTGGGGCACGACCACCAGCAGTTTGATTCCCTGGGAAAGAAGGTTTTCCGATTGGGTAATTTGGAGCGCGTCGTTGGATTCCGCCGATTGGACCAGCACTCCCACCCCCAGTTCATTGCATTTCTTGGTGAATAGATCCCTGTCCTTCCCCCATCGGGCGGCCCGGAGGGTGTCCATGGAAAACCCGATCTTGATGGGGTATTTATTCTGTGGATTCCCGCAGCCCGAAAGAAAAATCACGCCCAAAGTAAAAATCCAAAAAACTTTAAATAATTTCATTCACCCGCTCCTTGAATTTGAGTTTTATTCGTCATTGCGAGGAGGCCTTCCTTGGGGCCGACGTGGCAAGCTGATACATTCCAAAAACTGCAGTTTGTTGAATGGTTTGGATTGCTTCCTCGGTTAAAAATCAACCTCCTCGCAATGACCGTTATTTAACCTCGATTGGCCCTAACGGTCCGTCATACAATCCCCCGCCGCCGTAAGCGTCAAACACCCTTATCGCGATCAGATTATCCTTCCCGTAGTGAATCAACTCGGCCGGGACTTCATATTTCCTCGGACTGTCCCAGAACCCCTTGAACTTGGGAGGAAACTCGCCGGTCTGCCCAATCTTGACGCCGTTGAAAAAGGAAATATCCGCGTCATCGATTTTGCCGATAGGAAGGACGATCGAGTGGCCTTTCCATCCGGCGGGCACCACAAAGTGTTTGCGGTACCAGCCGTAAACATTGTCATCCTTATAACCGGAATGGTTTTCCCAGCTGTCCGGCAGTTTGACCTTTTGCCAGGCGGAATCATTCAATTGTGTTTTGGCCCAGGCCGGGTTATCACCCTTGCTGAACAACCATTTACCCGAAAGGTCAATGGCCGGAACGGTCGCCCGGCCGGAAAGATCAGCCTGTTGCGGAACGGATAGTAAAACACCGTAAAGCCCGGCACGGGTGGTTCGGAAAGGAATTTCAAAAGGCATCGCCGATCGGCCTTCAACTCTTACCTTCTTCGACCCTTTTTTCTTCCCGTTCACGAGCAGGGCGATTTCCTTCGTCGTTGCATTTTCATTGTAGTTTTGGATAACAGCCTTGGCCGAGAACCCCTTGGCGGTTGTTTCAACCTCAAGCCCGCCCCACGCGGTGCCTCCCAAGGTTACCTTATAAACAATCGGCATCTTTGATTCCCCGAAAGGAAGAAGCATCAAGCCATCCTGGCCACTGTCCCATTTCATGATTAACCGCGGGTTCCCCAATATCGAGACATCCTTCACCGCGATGTCGGGGAGATTTTTGCGGCCCAATGTCTTGATGAAAAGAGGCTTGGCGGGGGAAACCAAACAAATGACATAAAGAACATTGCCTTTGCGGGTGAAGCGGACATCCCCTTCCTGGTATTTCATGTCCTTCTCGCTGAACTTTCCTCCCCCGTCCTGGGTCGG
>JAHFCG010000016.1 GCA_023249615.1 candidate division FCPU426 bacterium
GCCCTGCCCGAATAAACCATCCGGTCATTCATGATCATCTTAAAATCGGTCAAAACCTCGGATAACTGGAGAATGCTGTAGGGATTGTAAACCTCAAAGACAACCATGTACCGCGTCAGGCGGAGGAGGGTGGCGCGGAATTCAGTACCCTGGCTGTTCCGGCAAACGATGAAGGTATCTTTACCCGTCGAAATGGACATTGGACCCTTTAGACTTCAACCCTTGTCTTAACCTTAAAACAGTTTTGATTTTGGTTTTGAAAAAACGTTTTTTGAATTACCGGTTGCTAGGTTAAACCTTTAAAAAAATTTATTCCATCAGGAATTAAAAACAAAAAAACAATTTACGGTATCCTTTAAAGTTATATTTGTATAAAAAATGACTGATTGATTAAAAAACCTTTTAATATCAAAAAAAAATAGTTGTATTTATGGCCTGTTTAAAAAAGAGGCAATTGATCAGGCGAAATAACCGCCAAAGAGGACTTCCGGCGTTTTGGTGGAGCGAATGGGGCTTCCCAGGAAGGAACCCCCGCAGCGGCGGGCTTGGCGGTTTCCGGGGCTGGGGAGCCGGAGACTGCCAAGGGCGCGGGCATCCTGGACCTGGTTTCCTCCCTGGACCCCTGGCCTGAAACCTCCCCTCCCTTCTTTTTCTTTTTTTCCACCGAGGCCTTGCCGTCAGGGCAAATTGATAAAAACTCGCACCACCCGCAAAGGGCGCTGGTTTTGGTCGGGAAGGTTTTGGCCTTCTCGATGGTCTCGATCTTGGCGATGTATTTTTCCTTCAGCCAGCCGATTTCCCGGGGATTGCGCTCGCTGACCACCTGGTCCTTCTCGAAAGCCACGAAATGCCAGATAAGTTTTATTTTTTCCTTGGGCCCGAATTTCGGGTTTTGGGTAAGACCGATCTGGTAAAGGGCCAATTGGTCCTCGTTTTTTACGTCCTCCTGGCTCATTTTCCGGGAGCTGGTTTTATAGTCATGGATCCAAAGGGTGCCTTCGTCATCCCGGCCCAACCGGTCGATAAACCCCTGCATCTTGAATTCACCCTTGGCGTCCAGGTCAAAAGCCACCCTGGTCTCAATGCCCTCGGTTTTGTCCTGATCAAAGGGGTGGTATTGGTGGTAATAATTCTCAAGGAAAAGCTGGCCTTTTTGGAAGTAATCCTCGACGGTTTGGCTGGGATTGACGACCCGGAGGGTTTCAGAAAAATTCCTGGCTTTTTGTTTTTCCAGCGACTGTTTCCAGTGGGTTTCCCAGTGTTTCTTAAAGAAATCCATCAGTTCGTTAACCGTGGGAATCCGCTGGGGAATCTGCTGGTAAAGATGTTCCATGGTCTCGTGGAAACGGGAGCCGAGGAAAAGCTCCACCCCTTCAGCTACGGGCGAGGGGCGCTTTTCGATGTAGCGGAATTGAAACTGGGCGGGGCAGGTATAGTAGGTATTTACGCGTGAGTAGGAATAAATTGGCATGCCGACCCTCAATTCTTATTTGGATAATAAAGAGGTCGGTATTGTGCCGATTTCTTTGGAATTTGTTTAAAAAATGTGAATCGGTACATGGGGTGATTATAACGGCGGTCATTTAAAAGGGGAAACTTTAAAGGGTTTCCAGCGCTTTTAACTTTTCTGAAACCTTTCCTCCCGAGAAACCGTCTTAAAACTGGGAACGTTTTTTCACGCGGCTAAAAGTTTGGGTTGAACGTTTTTGCTTGGGGTATAATCCTTTAACATTTTTAATTTAAGGAGAAAGAAATGATCTTGTCCACGAAGTCGAGGATGGTCGCTTTACTTGCTGTTTTATCATTGGCCGGCTTTTGGGGCTGCGCTTCCCGAACCGTTTCCAGAATTGATCCCGGAACTCAGGTGGACCTCTCGGGCGACTGGAACGACACCGACGCCAAACTGGTATCCGAGGAAATGATCAATGATTGCCTGAAAGCCCCCTGGCTTCTTCGTTACTCCAAGAAGACCGGAAAAAGCCCCACCGTCATCGCGGGATCCATCATCAATAAATCGATGGAACATATCGCCACGGACGTTTTCCTGATGGATATCGAGAGGGCCATGATCAATTCCGGCTCCGTCGAGGTCGTCGCCTCGAATGTCGAGCGGGGGGAAGTCCGGAATGAAAAGGCCGACCAGCAGGTGAACGCCTCCCCGGAGACCCTGAAGAAAATGGGAATGGAACAAGGCGCGGACTATATGCTCATCGGCCAGATCAACCAGATCAACGACGCCGAGGAGGGCAAACAGCTCAAGTACTACCAGACGGACCTGACCTTGGTGAACATTGAGACCAACGTGAAGACCTGGGTGGGCCAGAAAAAAATCAAGAAATACATCGGCCAGGGAAAGTTTCAGCCGTAATCGACCAAATCAATGAATCCTTATCGGGTGGGGAGGTCCCGCGATTACGTAGGGGCGAGGCATGCCTCGCCCCTACAACCTAAAATTCAAAATTCCAAACTCCCCTTAAAACACCTTGCCGTCATCGGCCTGGCGTTTTTGTTTTTGGAGGGCTGCGCCACTTTTTCCCAAAACATGGTTCCCGTCCGGGATTCCCTGATAGCAGGCGACATCCCCAAAGCCGTCGCCGACTTCAAAAAGATTTCCGCGGGAAAAGACGACCTTCTCCACATGCTCCAGCAGGGTTATTTGTCCCAACTTTCCGGCGATTGGCTCGACAGCAACAACGCCTTTGACGCCGCCGAAAAGCGCTATGAAGAACTTTACACGGTCAGCATCAGCAACGAGGTCTTTTCTCTCCTCACTTCCGACAACAGCAGACCCTACCGAAGCAACGAACAGGAAATGGCGCTTATTCCCTACTATAGAATTTTCAATTATCTTCAGTTGGGAAAAGCCGACGATGCCATGGTGGAAGCCCGCAAAGCCAATGACAAGCACAAGGTGGACTTGACCCAAACCGAAAAAATGGGTGAAAGAGATATCCGTTTCAAAGCCTTCCTGAATTACTACACCGGCCTCCTTTTCGCCTCCCGGGGCGAAAACAACGACGCGATTGTTTCCCTGAGAACAGCCTTCAAACTTTACCGTTTGGGTAACACCAAATTTAGTTTGCCTGTCCCCCGGTGGCTTCCGGCGGATTACTACGACGCCGCCATCCAGGTCGGTTTGAAGGATGAGGTCCGGCGCCTTTCCGATCCCTATCCCGAAATCGCGGCCATGGCTTCCAAAAATCACCACAACAACGTGATTTTATTTCTGGAATCCGGTTTCGTTCCCTACCGCGAAGGAATTGATATTTTTCTTCCCATTCTTAAGACGGATGACGATAAAGAGGCGGCAAAAACCTACTATAAGAAATACGGGGGGGATATTTACGCCTACCAAGCCAGACCCCCCAAGCTGGATCAATTCCTGAGAATTTCTTATCCCAAACTGACCATGTTTCCTTCAGCCGTGGCCTCCATGAAGGTGGTTCTCCCCAACGGCGAATCCCTTTCAACGGAACGGGGTCTCAACTTGGGGATTGAAACGGACTTACAGTTTAAACAGGACTCGGGTGACATCCTTTTGAGGACCTTCATCAGGACCTTGGCGAAGCAGGGAACCCTGAAGTCCGCCCAGGACAGCAGTAAAGGATTGGGCGATCTGATGAACATTTTTAATGTGGCAACCGAGCAGGCAGATACACGCAGTTGGCTGTTGCTTCCGGAAAGAATCGACTTGGTGAAAGCTTCCGTGCCGGCGGGAACCGCGTCGTTGACGGTTAAATTTCTGGATGCCGATGGGAATGTGGTGGAGGAAAAGCAGGTGCCGGTAAATCCCCAGGCGCATGGCCTTCAGTGGATAACCGTTCGCTGTTTTAAATGAAAGCCACCTCAGCGTTTAGGAAAAGGCCCTGGCGATGTATTAATTCCCAAAAAAATACCCACAATAATCGCAATCAAAATTAAAAAAAGCATAATCCGAATAAATGATTTACTTGTCCGAAAGTTGTAATTTTTAAAAGAATAGTTATTTGCCTTCAATTTCAAAAACAAAAATAATAAGCCTATTAAGCAAAGACCGGTGAACATTTCCATTTGGAGAATGGAAAATATTTTTTCTTGTTTATCAGAAATATATACTGGAGGATGGCCGCCAAAAAGGATGGTTTCCAACGCAGTAGGATTTATTGAACCAACAGTTGTAAGATATATGATATATAAAAGGTATGGACCTAAAAAAAACAAAAGAATAATCCCTAAAATCTTTTCCTGTGACGAGGAAATTGGCTTTCGTTCTTGTGGGTTCAAAAAATTATTTCCATTCGATCTTTAATTTAATCTGTGAATCAAATGACAGATTCCGTCGGCCAAGTAAAGCTCCAACCGCGCCTTGCGGTCGCTCCAGACGTAAACCTTCCCGTCCCAGCGCTGGTGGTAGGAAGGTTCCCATAATTTCTTCGCCCAAAAATCACGTAATTCCTGTTCCTTGGCCTCCGTCATGCTGGAGTGGTACCGCCATTCCACCTGCTCCAATTTCTTGGTCTTGGAATTGAAGAAGAGGTAAAAACTGGTGACTCCCTGGTCCCGGCTGACCCCGCGGTACACGATGTCCTTTTCACTGCTCACCGCCTGGTCCACCTGAAGGGCCTTGGAGGAATAGAGAAACCACTGTTGTTTGACGTCCTCCATCAAGGAACCGAGCTTTAAATCCTCCACCACCTGAAGTTTCGCCAAGCCCTTGTCGTTGAAGTTGCAGCCCGAAAGGGAAAGCAAGAGTAATAAAATGGTTGTCCAACGCATGGAATGTGCCTTGCCTAATTTGTCATTGCGAGGAACCCCGAATTTTGGGGTGACGAAGCAATCGATAGGAAACCAAAAACTGCAGTTTTTGGAATATTTCTGATTGCCCCTCGCGCTGGCGGCCAACCACAAGTTGGCCAGCCGAGTGCCAAAGTTGAAGCAACTTTGGCCAAAGACAGCTTAATCTGTAATAGACTTTTTTTCCAAGGTAGCTTTTGTTAAAGTTACGACCACTCCCGAACCACAAAGGAAAACTTTCCATGGCCCTCCTGAATCCCCAAACCTTACCCCATGAATTCCCCCGAAAATTTGTACCAGCCAAGATGGACCTGGGCGATTGGGCCTCGGTGGAACCCCTCTTTAATGAGCTTCAAAACCGGAAAATCACTTCAACCGCCGACCTTGAAAAATGGTTGAAAGACCTGGGGGAATTGGAGGATGTCCTGGATGAGGAAGGTTCCATCCGTTATGTCCGAATGACCTGCAAGACCGACGACCCCGAAATCGAGAAAAAATTCCTGGAATACCTGGAACATATTTCCGAGCCCAGCAAACCCAAATCCTTCGCCCTTTTGAAAAAATACTGGGATTGTCCCTTCCGGTCTTCCCTTTCAAAGGAAGATTACACGCTCTTTAACCGTTCCGTCGAAAACCAGTTGGCCCTCTACCGCGAGGAAAATATCCCCCTTGAAACCGAGCTGGAGAAACTTTCCCAGCAGTACCAAAAACTAAGCGGTTCCATGACAGTTCACTATGACGGAAGGGAGCAAACCCTCCAACAAATGGGGCGTTACCTGGAGTCCACCGATCGGAAGGTTCGGGAGGAGGCCTGGAGCCTGACCGCTGAACGGCGCCTGAAGGAAAAAAACACCTTTGAGGATTTGTTCGACCAGATGTTAAAGCTCCGCGTCCAGATGGCCAAAAACGCGGGGTTCGACAATTACCGGGATTACATGTTCCGCCGAAAGGAACGCTTCGATTACGGCCCCAAGGATTGCGAAGCCTTCCATGAGAGCGCCGAAAAAACCATTCGACCGCTGGTCATCAAGATCCAGCAAAAGCGCGCGAAAAAAATGGGGCTTTCCCGTTTAAAACCCTGGGATATGTCCGTTGACCCGGACGGCCTGCCGCCTTTAAAACCCTTTGAGAAGACGGAAAAGTTGGTCTCGGGTTGCGGGAACATCCTGGCCAAAGTGGACCCAAAATTTGGGGATATTTTCAAACAGATGAAAGAACTTGAACTCCTGGATCTGGAAAGCCGTGTGGGCAAAGCGCCGGGCGGCTACAACACCACCCTTTCGGAAACCCGGCTCCCCTTTATTTTCATGAACTCTGTCGGATTGGACCACGATGTGCGGACCCTTTTGCATGAAAGCGGGCACGCCATGCACGGATTTATTTCCCGGACCATTCCCTTTTCTTCCTACCGTCACTCGCCTATGGAATTTTGTGAGGTTGCCTCCATGAGCATGGAGTTGATGGCCCATCCCTTCATGGGGGAGTTTTACACCAACCCCAAGGAAGCGGCCAGATCCGCCATCCGCCATCTGGAAGACATCATTGTTCTTTTGCCCTGGATTGCCACAGTGGACGCTTTCCAGCATTGGCTTTACACCCATCCCAACCATACCCGCGAGGAAAGGTCAGCCTGTTGGCTGGATCTCCGCAAACACCTGGGGGGCATTGAGGATTGGACGGGCCTTGAGGAAATCCAATCATCCCTTTGGCACCGCCAGCTTCATATCTTTGAGGTGCCTTTTTACTATATCGAGTATGGAATCGCCCAGTTGGGAGCCCTGCAGGTTTGGAAGAACTTCCGAAAGAACCAAAAAGAGGGTGTCCGGCTTTATAAACAAGGCCTTGCGGTGGGCGGGTCGCAAACCCTTCCGAAAATATTTGAATCCGCCGGTATTCACTTTGATTTTAGTTTGAAAATGATTGAGCCGCTGATGGCAGAAGTAGAATCAGAGTTGGGGCGGCTCGAATCCCTTTAGTTCGTCTTAAACCTTCTTGATCCGCAACTACATTACAACTACAATATGGCTACATTAGGACTACAGAGGTATTTCCATGAAATTCGTGCCGTTGAGGGACATGCGCAACCACCCAAAAGCTGTCTTGAATCAATTGAAAAAAGAAAAAGAGATCATCCTAACGTCGCATGGAAAGCCAGTCGCGTTGATGGCTGATTTGTCCGAGGAAACTTTTGAAGAAAACTTAACTCAGTATCGGCGGAATCATGAAAAATTACCCGGCCAGGCCGCTGAATCCGCGGCCTCTTATTTCACGGAGGATCCTGAAATTTTAAAGGCCTGGATTGTTGAATGTGAAAAACGGTACAAAGATTTTTTGGATGGTAAAACCAAGGGTATCTCTGCTGATAAGGTCTTCGCGCAACTCCGAAAGCAACTCCGAAAAAAATGATTATTGTTCTCCCGGAAGCAAAAGTGGATATTTTTGTCTCTGCCAGATATTACCAATCCCAATTGCCTGGTTTGGAATCAAGATTTCTTGAAGCCGTTCAGGAAGGATTCCGGCGGATTTCGGCCCACCCTGAAGCCTGGACCCTGATCGACCCGCCTTCGTTGCGCCGCTGTCTTTTAAAATGGTTTCCCTATGGCATCTACTATCGTGTTGGCGAAAGGGGATGTGTCGTAATTGCGATAAGTCATTTATCCCGTGAACCAGATTATTGGAGGAAAAGGCGGCCTTCGCTTTGACGTTAGTTTGAAAATGATCGAACCGCTGATGGAAGAAGTCGGGAAAGAATTGGAAAGTCTCGAGAAGATTTAGGCTAGAGTCAGAATCTTGGTACGCCGAAAACAACCGATAAACCCGATAATTATTATTCTGTTATCGGCCTTTGTCGGCCTTAATCCGCGTACAAAACCTTAGCTGAATATTTTTTTAGCTTTTAGTTAAAGGCCAGCTTTAAATTCAATTCCCCCATTCCCACTGAAACCGAAACGTCCTTGGGGGAGTAAACAACAGCGTTTCCCACAATAATCCCCAGAGCCGCTCCGGCGATCACATCCGACAAGTAATGGTGATAACCCTCCACCCTGGCAAAAGCCGTAAGAGCAGCCAAGGCGTAGGCGGGAATCCCCGCTTCCCAACCCCAGTATTTTTGCACGACCGGCGCGAAACAAAAGGCCGTGATGGTATGGCCCGAGGGAAAGGAATAGCTTCCACCGTCCGGTCTGTTTCGATTCACGGAATATTTAACACATGTCACCAGAACCGTTGAAAGCAAAAGGGATTCCGTGGCGTCCCGGCCGAATTGCTGAAGTTTGGGGTCATTGACAACGGCCCCCAGGGACCAGCTCCCCAAAGCCGCTCCCCCCTCGACCCACCCCTCGCCGTAAAAATTCCCAAAATCAAAAGCCGGCTGGACGTTGAGATTCACCAAGTCCCCGGCCAGTAAATTCTTTGAATCATAGCCGCCCCAATCAAAAGCCGTTGCCATGGTTCCAACAAAAAAAGGTGGAAGGCTTTCCACCGAAAACAGGTTGGAAAGGTCGGAGCTTATTTTGGAGGGAAAATGCGCGAGGGAAGCATCCTGATCCGGCGGCTTCCATTCTTCACCCCAAGTGGATGTGAAGGAAAAAATAAAAAGGGGTATTGAAAAAAAAAGGAAAAAGAATTTCTTGGAGTCTTGGAGTCTTGGCGCTGGATGTGCCTTGACGTTTTTCAGCAGATTTGCTCTTTGGTATTCCCGGGCTTGTATTTTTTATAAGCCCAAACCCCGGCCAGGATTCCAAGGATGGTGAAAATCGCCACCACCTTTCCCTCGCCGAGCTGCGCCATGGAGGTTCCCGGGCAGGTTCCCGTCAACGCCCAGCCGGCTCCGAAAATAAAGGCTCCGATCAAGCGGTTTGGATCCCACTTCAAAACTTCCAATTCCATGGGCTCACCTGATTTGGTGGGGATACCCTTCCTTTTCATCAGGAAAAGACCCAGGGCCACCACCGCGATGGCGGTCCCAATGACGCCGTAAAGCTGGAACTCACGGCAGAGGAACATGTCCACCATACTGTCGAAATCCGTCGCGCGGGCTTTGGAAAGAAAATAGCCGAACAGGACGCCGAACCCCAAATAAGGAACAATGCTTTCGTTGGTTGAATTTTGAGCCATGGCCTTTACCCTCCTTGGTTTTAAACGAGGAACCTTTTTGGTTCCATTTTTTTTGACCGACTTTTTCAGGGCCATTACAGGGCCTTAAAAAGAATATTCGTGATCAAAATCCCGGCCGCCATAAAAGCGAGGGTGGCCAGGATGGACATTTTGCTTCCCAGGCTGACGCCCATGATGGTGTTGCCGCTCGTGCAGCCGCCCGCCCAACGGGCCCCAAACCCGATAAGAACCCCGCCAACCAAAAGCCAAAGAGCCTTGAAGAAAATATTACCGAAGGTAATGGCGTCCACCCGGCCGAAGGTGAGGGTCCAGCCCCAATGGCCGATATTGGCCAGAAAGCCACCTAAAGGTAGTCCTAATATGAACCAAAATTTCCAACGGGAAGGAGAGGAGGTGTAGGTTATTTCGTCTTTGGATATCACCGCGCAGGCATCCTCAAAACCGCCGGTCACTCCCAAGCGGCGCCCCGTGTACCAGGCCAACCCCAGGGCGGTCAACCCGAGGCCGATCCCGGCCGACCACCAGGGCCAGGGATAGGCGATCAAAAGCTGCCAAAGGTTTATAAATACAAGTTTCCATTGAATAGGTTCATGCGGCGGGTTCATAAAAGCCTCCTGAATAAAGATCGGCGACCATTGTACCGGGGCTGGCTAGAATCGGAAATCCCCGAATTTGTTTCCCGTAACCCGTTCAAACGCCTCAACATATTTTTCACGGGTTTTTTGAATGATTTCCTCTGGCAAAACAGGGCCCGGCGGGGTCTTCTTCCAATCCTTCAAGGTTTCCAGGTAATCCCGTAAAAACTGCTTATCAAAACTCTTCTGGGAAACACCCTCCTTATATTCGGCTTTGGGCCAAAAACGCGAGGAATCCGGCGTCATGACTTCATCAATAAGAATCAACCCGCCGTTAAACAAGCCGAACTCGAATTTGGTATCGGCAATGATGATCCCCTTGGTATCCGCCACATCCCTGCCCCTTTTATAGATGTCCAGGCTAACCTTGCGGACCTTTTCCGCCAAAGCGTCATCATTCAGGATTTTTTTCATCTCCTCGAAGGAGATATTCAGGTCATGGCCTTCCTCGGCCTTGGTTGAGGGGGTGAATATGGGTTCCGCGATCCGGGAGGATTCCACCAACCCCTTGGGAAGATCGATTCCGCAGACCTTTCCGGTTTTCTGGTATTCCTTCAGGCCCGATCCGGTGAGGTAACCCCGGACAATGCATTCGGCGGGAAGCGGCTTCGCTTTTTTGACAATCATGGAGCGGTTGATTAGCTGGTCTTTGGCTTTTTGGAAAGCTTCCGGCAGGGTGGAAATATCCGTGGAAAGAATGTGGTTGGGGATGATGCCTTCCACTTGCTTGAACCAATAGAGGGAGATCTGGTTCAGAACGACGCCCTTGTCGGGAATGCCGTTGGGCATGATGACGTCAAAAGCCGAGATGCGGTCGGTGACGACGATGAGAAGCTTGTCGCCGAGGTCGTAAATATCCCGGACTTTGCCGCGTTTAGGGGGATTAACTCCTGGTACGTTTGTTTCTAAAACAATGTTCGTTCGCATAAGTGCTCCCGTTCCAAAGTTAAAAAGTTCAAATGGTAAAAAGGCGAAAGGTTAACCTTACGACTTTTTACCTGCTGCCCGGGACGCCCTTATACTTGTAATCAAATTGGAGATCATCCCGCTGACGGTTTTAGCAGCTTCGCGTAACTGCGTATGTTCCGCGTCCGAAAGATACCTTTGATCCTTGGCGATTTCAAGCTGAGCACGCACTTCCCCACAAGAACCCTTTGCAATAAACAAAAACCTAATAAATTCGGGGCGTGTTCCTCTTTCAAAACCCTCCGCGATATTAGACATCACCGACACCGAGGCTCTTCGCACTTGATCCACCAGTGAATAATCCTTGGCAAAAGGCGTTTTCCGAGTGAGAGCGTAAACCGTGTTGGTCAATTGCCTGGCCTTTTGATAAACATTTAATTCCTCAAAGGACTTGGCCATGTTTTCTTCTCAACCTTTCTTTTCTCGCGTTACGTTTTGACCTTTATCCTTTTTACCCCTTAAACTTTTTCACTTTTATACCTTCATACCTTTTAAGTGACGAACGTAAAGCGCGACCCCCTCCTCGATCGAAATAAAAGGAGTGGAATAACCAGCGTTGCGAATCTTTCCCATCTCCGCTTGCGTAAAATATTGATAAGCCGCCCGGAATTTCTCGGGTGTTTCGATCCAGTCAATCTTTGTTTCTTTGCCCACCGCTTTAAATAAAGCCTTTGAAAGATCCAGAAAGGTCCTGGCCCGTCCGGTTCCGCAATTGTAAATGCCCGATGGGGGATTCTTGGACAGGCAAAAAAAACAAAGGTTCACGATGTCGTCCACGAAAATAAAATCGCGCTTCTGTTCCCCGTCGGCGATTCCCTCCTTGTGGGATTTGAAGAGGGTCATCTTGCCTGTTTTCTGGATTTCGTTGAACCCGTGAAACACCGGCGACGCCATGCGGCCCTTGTGATTTTCCCCCGGGCCGTAAACGTTGAAAAATTTGAGTCCGTACCAGCGGGGCGGAGCCGTTTTTTGTTCCAGTGCCCAAAGATCGAAAGCGTGCTTGCTTCGCCCGTAGTTATTGAGGGGCTTGTACTTGGGGATGTCCTTGTGATCGTCCGAATAGCCCTCATCCCCCGTTCCGTAGGTGGCCCCACTAGAGGCGTAAATAAGGGGAATCTTGTTTTCCGCGCACCATTGCCAAACCTTCTTGGTGTAATCGGTGTTCATTTTCCACATGTAAACCTCATCGTGGTTGCCGGTATCGGTGCAGGCTCCCAGATGAATGACGGCGGAGATGTTTTTAAGTTTTGGGAATTCAGAGAAAAGACTGTCGCGGTTGATAAAGGGAATGTTTTCCAGGCCCTTCACGCAATCCCGGCTGGACCGGTACTCGGGGTCATCCACCAGAATCAGGTTCTTCTCGCCCTTTTCCAGAAGGGCCGCGGCCAAACGGCTGGCGATAAAACCGTAGGCGCCTGTAATCAATAAACTCATGGTGGTCCTAAAACGGAATTTGGAAAGGAATGATGAAGTGGAGGCATTATAAACAAATAAATTTTGAATTTTGAATTTTTAGTTTTGAATTGTCGACTTTAATTAAAAATCAAAAATTTAAAACTAAAAATTGGGGGAATTCATCAAATTCCCGCCACCGCGTGGGGTTTTCGATTTACCGCGAAGGAATTCAGATTCATTGAGGGTTTTTCCCCCTCCAGCGCCTGGGAAATTAATAGTCCGGTCACGGCCGAAAGAAGCAACCCATGGGTAAAGTGTCCCGTGGCAAGCCACAGCCCCTCAAATCCGGGAACGCTTCCAATGTAAGGCCAACCATCGACCGACCCAGGTCTTAACCCCGACCAGGTTTCCTCAATAAGTTGCTGGGAAAGGCCCGGCAATAATTTCAACGCCCCGTTTTTCAACTTTTCCATTCCCCCGGGTGTGGTGGTTTTTTCAAACCCCGCGTCTTCCAGGGTGCTCCCCACGTAAATATGGCCGTCCAGACGGGGAACCAGATAGGTGAACCCCTTTAAAACCCCGGTAAAAAGAATGTGCATTAGAGTTCCGGGTTTGGACCGGAACATAACGACCTGGCCCCGAAAAGGTTTGGTTGGGACCGAAATTTTTAGTTTTTCGGCGAGGAGCCCCGACCAAGCCCCGGCCGCGAGTACCACCTGATCGCCTTCAATGATTCCCTTGGCCGTCCGAACGCCCCGGATCTGGCTGCCCTTGATAACAAATTCCTCAACTCCTTCCAGTTCCCTCAACTCCGCCCCGCCTTTTTGAAGAACCTGGATCAGGGCCCTCGTCAGGCGCGGGGAGCGGACCTGGCTGGTTTCCTTGAAATGGAAAATGGATTTGGCTTTGGAGGTTAACTGTTGTTCCTTTTGGGAGGCTTCCCCCGGGGTCAGCCATTCGCCTGAAAGGTTGAAGGTCTTGAGGTTTTTTTCCATCTGCCGGACGGCGTTCTCTTCCTCGTCGTTAAAAGCCACGTCCAGACTGCCGCAGTGAATGAGCTCGGGATCAATGGCGCTTTCCCTTTTGAGGCGGTCGACCCATTCCGGGAAAAGGTCGAAGGACCTTTTGCAAAGCTCAAAAAATTCCCCGCCGACCCGTGAGGCGCTTCTTAAATCCAGGTAACCGGCGCCGGCCCAAGAGGCTTCCTTGGCGAAAGGGCCTTTATCCAGCAGGATAGGCTTCAAACCCCGGCGCAAGAGTTGTTCGGCGATGGAAAGTCCAATGACTCCCCCGCCGACGATGATGATTCGTTGACCGCCCAATGCTGGCTCCCGAGAAAAGATGTCTTTGTGCAATTCCCCTTCTCCCTTGAGGGGAGAAGGGGGGGATGAGGGTGGTAACTGCTGGTCAGGATTCCCCTCACCCTACACTGTTCCCTATCAATACGAACTGTTAGCCCATTAATGAGAACTGTGTCACCCTCTTTTCAGCACTTGGGCTTCGCCCAAGTTCCCAATGATGAATGAGGGTACCCTCTCCCGCAAGGGGCGAGGGTTTTTGTTTGTTTATTATCGGCGGAAATCGGGTTTTATCGGTGGTAAAAAAATTTGTTAAATCCCCGATGTTTAAACAAAAAAGCCCTCCACCTGAAGGTGGAAGGCTTTAATTTAACAACTCATGTTGATGAGGCCTGGTTTACTTTTTGTCTTTTTTATCCGATTTCAACACAGGCAAATCGGCATCCGCGGGAGCCGGCACAGCGGAAGCGGCCTCAGCCGAGGGAGGCTGCAGGTAGGCGAAAGCGCGGATGGAGCGGGCCTTCCAACCCTTGCCCCGATTCACGATCGCTCCATAAACATGGACCTTCATGGGCTCCGCGTCCATTCCATCGGCTTTCTTCATGCCCGACACGGTTGCCGTACAATCAATCAGGGCAAAGTTGGACATCACCCAGGTAAAGCTGAAATCATCAAAAGTCTGTTGGGTTCCCTTCATGGGGCCCGCCAGTTCAGCCTCAATCACCTTTTTCACTCCCGCCAGACCTTTTCCTTCCATCCCCATGGGATTGATCAGGGACCCGTCCTCAGTGAAAAAGGAGGCAACACCGGCGGCGCTGCCGGCGGACCAAGCCTCGGAAACTTTCGCGAAGGTCTTCTGAATACCGGCTTCATCGTGGGCGGCGGGTGACTTTTTGGCGACAATCTTCACCGGCGCGGCGGAAGCGGGCGCGGCTTCAGCGGCGGCAGGCGCCGGGCCGGTGGCGTCCGCAGGGGCAGCCACAACTGGACCCACCAACAACGACAACATTCCAAAACCAGCTAAAAATTTCTTCAACATTTTTAATTCTCCTTAATTTTCCGGTGTCGTCAAAAAATCAAAATCGCGCGACTGTCCGGTAGAAGGCGGTATTATCCACGTGCTTTTGGGGGCCGTCAATCATCCTGGCGGTACCTTTCCCTCCCCCAATCCTGGGACTATACTCAAGGAACAAATTGTCACCGGGAGGTTGTCTTGAAAAAATTGTTCATCGTTGGTTTCCTTTTCCTCGCCCTTCCCCTTGCCGCCGCAGAATCACCCTCATTTTTCACGGTTAAATGGCAGGACAACCAGGCCTGGTTCCTAACCCCTTCCGGAAAACAATTTTTGTCCATGGGGGTCAACGCCATCGGTGACCAATCCTACCGGGCCCCCAATGAAAATTATTACAACCCTGTTAAAAATCAGTACAAGGGCGACAAACAAGCCTGGGTCAAAAATGTCTTCGCCCGCCTGAAGAAGTGGAAATTCAACACGGTCGGTTGTTGGTCGGATGAAGATTTGCTGGGAAAGAAATTTCCATTCACCTATATGCTTTACATCGCCCGGGGCAATCCCTGGGATCGGGTTTTGGATTCCGTTTTCAGCGAGGAATTTGAGAAGGCAGTTAAAGAAAACGCCCAGAAAGCCGCCAAGTTCAGGGATGACAAGGACCTGATCGGTTATTTCCTCGATAACGAAATGCCCTGGTGGGGTGAGTTCGGCTGGCGGACGGACGGTCAAAAGACATTATTGGAGAAATACGCGGCTATCCCGGTGGAAGACGCCAACAAAATCGCGTTGAAACATTTCTTTGAGGAACGTTACAAAAAGGATATTGATCAATTCAACAAGGTCTGGGAAACCAGCGTGAAGACTTTTGAGGATTTCGATAGGGCAGTCATTCTCAAAGCTAAAACCCGCAAACAAAAAGCCGACGCCAACGCCTGGGCCGGAGCCGTGGCTGACCGCTATTTCGCCGTGACCACCAAGGCTTTGCGGATGGTGGACCCCAACCACTTAATTTTGGGAGTTCGCTTCGCCGGGGAAAACCCCTGGAAAGTCGTCGAAGCCTGCGGAAAATACTGCGATGTGGTGTCGGTAAACATCTACGCCAAGTCTGGAACCGCCGACCAAACCCTGCTGGATAACTATTACGCCAAGACCCAAAAACCCATCCTTATCACCGAATACTCCTACAGCGCGATGGAAAATCAAAGCGGCGACCCCAATACCAAAGGAGCGGACGTTTCTGTTCCCGCCCAAAAGGACCGGGTGGATCATTTAAACCAGTTCTCCCATCAGCTTTTAAGCCTTCCCTATATCGTGGGCTTGCATTGGTTTGAGTGGTCGGATGAATCGCCCCAGGGGCGTTTCGACGGAGAGGACCAGAACTACGGCCTCGTGGATATCCACGACAAGGAATACAGCTTACTCACAGCAGCCCACGCGAAGCTGAATGTCTCAGCCAGCGCGCTTCATGTCAAAGCTGGTTCCCTGCCAAAGGAATTTAAATCAACCGCCGAAGCCACTTACACCAAAGGTGAGCCGGGCCTAAAGGTTTCTCCCTCAAGGCGTTATCTCAAGATTGATTCCTCCGCTCACGTGGATACCTGGGGTGACGGTGGCAACGGCGGGAAGATGCTCGCCAACACCACTACCGGAACCCTGGAACTTGAATTTGAGTCAGGAACAGGCTGGGGCTGTGGATGTTCCTCCTTTTGTAATGTGGAACCGCTGGTTGCCTGGGGCACGGCCGATCTTCGTGGTTACAACACCTTTGAGTTCAAGGCCTTCGTGCCCAAGGGTTTAAACTTTTGGGTGTATATGTCGGAGGACGGTACCGCGGCTCCCGGACAAGCTTCCTACGAGGGAAAGAATGGTTCCGATGGCGAATCCTTTTCCTTCCCCCAACTTCAGGGTACTGGCAGGTGGGAAACCTATCATGTGGATTTATCCGATCTTGAGCGACGCAATGTCTGGGGTAATCAGGGAGGCAACAATAACCTCGACCTTCAGGCCATTCACGATGTGCAGTTTTATGTCGCCGGCAACCAGGGCGCCGGCAAGATGTTGGTGAAGGATATGGATTTCAAGGTTAAATAATAAGGAATAATTCGATGGTTCGAGTCCAACTCGGGGAGCCATGAAAATAAAGATTAGGCCTTTTAATCTTAAAGACAAAAAGGAAACCATCCAACTTTGGAACGGCTGCGGACTTGTCGTGCCCGTGAATAACCCCCTCAAAGACATCCAACGCAAACTCAAGGTACAACCCAAGCTCTTTCTGGTCGCGGTTAAAGACGGCAAAATCATCGGAACCGTAATGGGCGGTTACGAAGGCCACCGGGGTTGGATCAATTACCTTGCGGTGGATCCAGCCCACCAAAAATCCGGGATCGGCCGAAAGCTGATGTCCGAGATTGAGAAGAAGTTGAAGAAATTGGGATGTCCCAAGATCAACCTTCAGGTTCGGAAAACGAACTCCAAAGTCCGGGTCTTCTACGAGAAAATCGGGTACAGCCAGGATAAGGTAGTTAGTTTATGGGAAAAGATTGGTTAAAGACCGCTTACCCATTAAAAAGCGCTCCTGAACACGACGGTGGTAGGGGCGGGTCTTAGACCCGCCCCCTACGAAACCCTAAACATGGTCCAGCCGTTGTAAGGGCAAGGCATGCCTTGCCCCTACGAAACTTTAAAAAAATGGAGCCAGAATGAAAATCATCCAACCCCTCCTCTCGTGGACTTGCGAAAAAACCCACGAAAAAATCACACTGTTGGAGCCCAAGGGCAATATAAAACTCTTCGTGATTTTATTTGTCCTTTTGGGCCCGGCATTTACTTTTTTGATCGCTTGGAAATTTGGCGGCGACGTTTTTCCCCGCAATCATTTTTTCTACTTATTTTTATCGGGAATGATTTGGGTTGTGTTTGGAATGATTCTTTATTCTTCCCTCGCCCGACAAAGGTTTGTAATATTTGACCTCCCATCAATGACCGTCGAATTTTTTGATTGGAAAACTTCCCAGTTAAAAATATCCAAAAATGAAATCCAAAAATTCCAAGTCCTGCAAAAAGAACAACCCCCGTTCCCCCGCTACCCCTTTTCCTTTGTCCCTTCCATTAAACGACCGGATCTATACGTAATATCCATTAAACTTAAAAACCAGCAAGAAATTTTACTGGTAGGTTCCCCCCACAAGACGGACATTGATGAAACCTTTGATTTAATCCAAAATAACTTTTAAAAATGAAAATCACCAAAACCCTTTACGTCCACAAAGTTAAAGACTGGCGCTCGTGGCTGAAGAAAAACCACAAGACCGCCAGGGAAATCTGGCTTGTTTATTACAAGAAAGACAGCGGAAAGCCGCGAAGCTCCTACAACGACGCGGTGGATGAGGCCATGTGCTTTGGCTGGATCGACAGCACGGTCAAGACCATCGATAAGCACCGCTATTGCCAGCGCTTCTCACCCCGACGCAAGGGTTCCCCCTGTTCCGAACTGAATAAACACCGGGCGATGAGGATGATCAGGGAAAAGCGGATGACTCCGGCTGGCCTGACGGCTTTGGATGGAACACTGGGACAGGGGGCAAAGGTTCATAAAGGAACAATCAAGCACACCAAGGTCTGGAAGGTTCCGGCGGATATCCTGGGGGAATTAAAGAAGGACAAATTAGCCTGGAAGCATTTCCAGAAATTCCCATTAGCCTACAAGAGAATCCGCGTGGAATGGGTTGCAGCAGTTCGTTATCGCAAAGACGTTTTCAAACAGAGGCTGGGTTATTTCCTGAAGATGACCGCCCAAAACAAGAAGTTCGGAATGATTCAGGGGTAAGAATTTACGGTTCTTGAAATTTATTTCGGGTCTTTATCGACGGCCTTGCTTCCACTTCCATCTTTCCCCCCTTTGACGCACAATAGTGGCACGCAGACGGCAAACCCTGACTGACATATCCTTAGAACGGAAAGACTTTGAATTCTTCACCCTTCAATCTTAACGAAACCATTGAACATACCGCCCATCTGCTCCCGGCCCAAGGTCCCATCCAGCAGTTCGTTCATCACAATCCCCTTCACTTCCTTGAGAACAAACCCTTCGAGGATTCGGTGGAAGAAGCCGCCCGCCTCTTTGGAACCAACCCTTATCTTTCGGAAGAAGCCTACAGGGATCTTTTAAAAGAGGGCCGTTTCACGGAAGCCGACCTCCGCCACGAACTCGAAACTTCCCTGGGAGCTTCCGGAAAAGACGAACTGGTCCCGGGAATCACCCGGCTCGACTGGCGGTTGAAATGGCTGGTGAAAGGCGTGCCGGAAGTCTCCCCGGACTCGGTGGATTGGTGGGTAAGGGAAAATATCCTTTACGCTCCGGGACGGGGGAAAAATCAATCGGCCGACGAAAGCACAGAAACCCTTTGGGGCCTTTGCCTTTCCCATTCGGGGTCCGGGACAACAACCGAGTCCCCCCTTGAGGCGCAATGGGCTTTCCTGCGCCCCCGGGACCGCTGGTTGACGCTGGGAAACCAGGATACCGATGACTGGGTCCATCCCCTTTTACAGCGCTTCGTAGCGGCTTACCTCGACCAGGGACAGGCTTACTGGGCCCTGCCCGGAAAAGAAAAGGGACTGTTCCTCTGCTTCCTGGACCTTTACCGGTCCAGGTCCGATTTTCACCCCAGGCCTTGGTTGAAGGGCCTGCCGGCCAGGATCAAGGACGTGCTTGAACTGACCGAGGGCAACCCCGAAATGAGCCTCTTGGCCGACCTGACGGCCCTGGGTTACGGGGCCGGTGAAATGGAAAAGGTCCTCATAGCCTCTGCCCTCGCCATGAGGGGCTGGGCCGGCATGATCCGCCAAATCGAAAAACGACCCGACCGGGTTCCCCTAGAAGCTCCCCCCGCGAAGCTTCTCGACTTTCTCGCCCTGCGCTGGATGCTGGACCGCCACGCCTCGGAAACCCTTGGCGACTGCCGTCTTTGCCCGGCCCCGAAACAAGGCGAGGTGGAACAAAAAAGAAACCAGGCCGCCAAGGCCATGGCGTTTCTTTTCTTCAAGTTATTCCGATTGCACGAAGTTATCCCCAAAAGACTTGAGGGTCTTTCTGATTCGGCATGGCAATCTTTGAGAGGAGACACTGGGAGCTTCAACAACTGGTCCCGAAGACGGGTATTTCAACTGGCCTATGAACGCCGTTTAAAGCGGCGGTTCCACTCGGCCCTTCTGGCCACCCCCGTTTCCACCGTTCCCCAGCCGGAAATCCAGGCGGTTTTTTGCCTGGACGAACGGGAGGAATCCTTCCGCCGCCACCTGGAGGAACAGTGGCCCGAAGCGGTGACCTACGGGGCCGCCGGCTTTTTCAACGTGGCCATGTACTACCGGGGAATCGGGGAGGCCCACGTCCGCGCCCAATGTCCCATCAATATCGTTCCCCAGCACGAGGTGGTGGAATTTGAGCCTCCCGGCGGCGGCAAAACCCTTCGGCGTTTTTTCCGCCGGCTTTCCGGGGAAATGCTTCACCACAGCCGAATCGGGAGCCGTACCCTTTTGCGGGGAACCCTTTGGTCCCTTCTGGCCGGAGGTGTCGCGGGCATCCCCATCGCGGTTCGGATTTTTGTCCCCCGCCTCGCCGGCGCCTTCCAGGGACTCCTGGGCCGCCTGACAGGCCCTCCCCGTCTTACGGAAGTTGCCCTTCAAAGAAACCCGACACCTCCCTCCGAGGGAAAATGGTCGGGGTTTACCCCTGTGGAAATGGCCGAGATTCTTTACCGCCAATTGTCCGCCATCGGGTTGGTGAAAGCTTTTTGCCCCCTAGTCCTCATCGTCGGTCATGGCTCCACCAGTTTGAACAATCCCCAAGAGTCGGCCCATGACTGTGGCGCCTGCAGTGGAGGGCGGGGAGGGCCCAACGCGAGGGCCCTGGCCCAAATGGCCAACCGGCCTGATGTCCGAGGTTTGCTCGCCGCTAAGGGCATCCCGATTCCGGACTCCACCTGGTTTCTCGGGGTCCAGCACAATACCTGCAGCGAGGACCTGATCTGGTACGACCTGGACCGCGTTCCCGCGAAGCTCCAGCCCCTGCTTCCTAAGACGCAAAGGATCATGGACCAGGCCCGAACCCTGAACGCCCACGAACGGTGCCGCCGTTTCGAGAACGCTCCCCTTTGGCTGACACCCGCCATGGCGCTGGCACACGTTCAGGAAAGGTCCGAGGATTTAAGCCAGCCCCGGCCCGAGTACGGCCACGCCACCAACGTCTATAGCGTCGTGGGCCGGAGGGAGCGGAGCCGGGGACTCTTTATGGACCGGCGGGCTTTCCTGGTTTCCTACGATCCGGAAACGGACGACGCGGAGGGAACCCGCCTGGCCAACATGCTGGAGGCTTTCCTACCTGTCATCGCGGGAATCAACCTGGAATACTTTTTTGATTTCATGGACCCCACCGGTTACGGGTGCGGGACCAAGCTTCCCCATAATCCTGTTTCCCTGTTGGGTGTCATGGACGGCCACTCCAGCGACCTGAGGCCGGGGCTTCCCTGGCAAATGGTTGAAATCCACGAACCGGTGCGCACCATCCTCGTGCTGGAAACAACCCCCGAGACCATGAAAAAAATCCTCTCGGCCCGCCCCGGCCTCCGCAGGCTGGTGGAAAACCATTGGATCCATCTGGCCCTTTTGGACCCGCACTCGCCGAAGCTTTTGGAATACGAAGACTCAGGCTTTACCGCCTTTCAAGCGGAGGCGGGGGAAACCATTGACCTGCCGAAGGTGAAGCAATCCGCCGATTGGTATAGGAATCACCGGGAACACCTGAACTTCGCGAGAGTCCTCTCAACAGGGGGAATCCTCTCATGATCTCAGGGTTAACCCGTGAACTGATGACCCTCGCCTTCTCGGCGCCGGCCCTGGTTTTCGCCCTGTTGGGCTTGAGTATGCTTTTGACCCGGCCCCTGCCCCAGGCCCTGACGGGACGCCTCGTCAGCGCGGCTTTTTTGATCACCCTCCTCTCACTGGGTGCCGTGGCCTTTTCCGGAAATTTCCTTGGATCCCGAATTATCGACCTGGGGGAATTATTCCGCCTGGGGAACAAGATCTTTTCCCTTCGCCTGGTGCTGGACTGGCTTTCCCTGACCATGGCCGTCGTGACGGCTTTTACCGCCACGGCGGTTTCCTTCTTTTCGAGCCGCTACCTCACCCGCGACCCCGGCTACCAGCGGTTTTTCCTCAACTTTCTTCTTTTTATCTTGGGAATGCTGTTGGTGGTCCTGGGGTCCAGCGTGGACCTGTTGTTCGTGGGCTGGGAATTTTTGGGAATTAGTTCCGCCCTGCTGGTGGCCTTTTACCAGGAACGCCGGGAGCCGGTCCGCAATGGACTTCGGATTTTTATCATTTACCGGTTGGCGGATGTTTCCATGCTTTCCTGCGCCGTCCTGGTCCATGTCTGGTACGGGAGCGCCAGCCGGGATTGGCTGACCGGACAGGGCTTTCCCCTGACTTTTTCCGCCGGACCTGCCTGGGGACCACATCTGCTAGCGGCGCTCCTCATCCTGGCGGCGGCGGTCAAGTCAGCGCAGTTTCCTTTTTCCAGCTGGCTGCCCCGCGCAATGGAAGGACCCACTCCCTCCAGCGCTGTTTTTTACGGGGCCCTTTCGGTGCATGCGGGAGCTTACCTTCTTATTCGGACCCTGCCGATATTGGAGGAAAGCGGCGGCGCCCTGGCAGTCTTGGGCCTTATGGGATTTTTTTCCGCCCTCTTCGCGACCACTGCGGGGCGGGCCCAGACGGACATCAAGAGTACCCTGGCCTTCGCTTCCATCACCCAGCTGGGAATCATCATGATCGAGATTTCACTGGGCCTTCCCCGTGTCGCGGTGATCCACATGACCTGTCATACCCTGGCGCGCCTGCTTCAGTTTTTACGGGCGCCGTCCTTGTTTCATGACACGCACCTTGAAACCGACGCCATGGGAGGACACAAGGGACCCACGGGGGAACACCTGAAGGCTTTTTTCCCGGAGAAAATCCAAAGGGTGCTTTACCGTTTCGCGATGGAAAGGGGCTACCTTGATCCCGTCCTAGACCACTGGGTGGCCGAACCGGTCATGCGGGCCGCGGCCCGGCTGGACCGTTGGGAAAAATCATGGACCGATTTTTTGGGCGGGGTCAAACCAAAAGGAACGGGCCATGATTAACTCGGCGAAGTCCCTTGGGGGACCCTGGATCATCCCGGCGGTGCTTCAAATTTTCGCGGCCCTGATGATCAAGGGAGTCCTTCCCCGGCGCGGGATCATGCTGACCCTCCAGGCGGGTTTGTTGGTTTTGCTCATGGCGGATGTTCTTACCTCCCAGGCTTCCACCACGGCGGCACGGTGGATGCCCCTGACAGCCCTGATGTGGCTGGCCACTTTTTTGGTGGCGCCCGTGACGCTTTATGAAAGCCGCCGGGTGTTTTTACTGGCGTTCGGTCAAACCGCCGTCCTGGCTTTTTTTTACAGTCAAAACGCCGTAATCGCCTGCCTGGCCTGGGGCGCTTCCCTGTTGCCCCTGGTCGCGAAATCAAACAACCCCGAGGGCGCCCCGGCCGAACGGGTGGCCGAATTGTATTTGGGCTTCTCCACCGTGGCCCTTGCCGCGGGATTTTTCCTGCTTCAAAACCATTCCTCAGAGTCGGGCCTCACCGCTGCGTTGGTTTGTCTGGCTGTGGCGGTCATCACCCGGCAGGGCGTCCTGCCTTTTCATAGTTGGATGCCCGAAATTTTCCGGGTGGGGCGGTTCGCCCCCGTGCTGGCGGTTTGCGCGCCCCAGGCCGGGGCCTTCCTTTTCGCGGAACGATTGGCCCCTCTGGCTCCTCCTTGGCTTTTGAAATGGATCCTGGGCCTTTGCCTAGCGGGAGCGTTCCTGGCTTCTCTGCTCAGCTTGACCCAGCAAAACGCGAGGCGGTCTTTCGGTTGGTTTTTCGCCAGCCAGTCCTCCCTGGTTCTCGCGGCCCTGGCCACGGGCGGTTCGGAGGCCGTTGCCTTCTGGTTCGCTTCCGGGTTGGGGCTGGTGGGATTTGGGTTGTGTTTGTGGATGGCGGAATTAAGGCGGGGTTCCCTGGACCTTCGGGGCTTTCATGGGGGCTGGGATCAAACGCCCCTTTTGGCGGCGTCCTTCCTGATTTTCGGCCTGGCCTGCGTGGGATTTCCGGGAACCTTCGGCTTCGCGGCGGAGGAAACCCTTTTCGAGGCCATCGGGCAGGTTCACGCCCTCACTTCCCTGGCCTTCGTGGGGATTGCCGCGTTGAACGCCGTCAATGTCCTTCGCATGTACTTTCACTTGTTTTGCGGGGCCAAGGTGCGCCTGCCGGGAATGGGTCTAAGGCTCAGGGAAAAATTGGCCCTGCTGCTGCTGGCAGGAGTTTTGCTATTGGGCGGGTTCCGCCCGCAATGGCTGGTGGAGTCTTCCTTGTCGGGCTTTCACCTACCGAGCCACACGGAAAAAACATTGGGAATGGTGGAAAAGATTCTTAAATAGGGAATTTAGTTGCTGAACTGGGCTTTTACGGCGAGGAACTTCTCGATGTTGTCGTTGAAGGCCTGAACCACCTTGGCGTCAAAGTGGCGGCCGGACCCTTCCTTGATGATCTTCATGGACTCTTCGAGCGAGAAAGCGGGCTTGTAGCAACGCTTGCTGGTGAGGGCGTCAAACACGTCGGCCAAGGCCACGACACGGCCCGACAGAGGAATATTTTCGCCCTTCAATCCCCGTGGATACCCGGAGCCGTCCCATTTTTCATGGTGGGTTATGGCGATTACTTCAGAGACTCTTAAGAGTTCGGCTTTCGCGTTTTCCAGAATCTTCGCTCCGAATACCGTGTGGTTTTGCATTTCCTTGAATTCCGCCGGCGTCAATTTGCCGGGCTTCATGAGAATGGAATCAGGCACGCCCAGCTTTCCAATGTCGTGCATGGGGGAAGCGTACCGGATGCTTTCAACCTCCGCGGGAGACAGGCCCAACCCCTCCGCCAAAATGGCCGAGTAGCGGCTCATGCGGTGAATATGCGCGGCGGTATCGTCATCCTTGTATTCCGCGGCAACGGACAGGCGGAAAATAGTATCGAGGTAGGCTTCCTTTAATTCCTGGGTGAGCATGGCGTTCTTGATGGTGATGGCGGCCTGGCTGGCCAGGGAAAGAACGAGGCTTTCAAAGTGCTTGTCGAAGGGCACAATGTTTTTGCCCTTGTGGGCGTTGAGGAGCTGAATGACTCCCACGACGTTACCTGAGGCGTCCTTCATGGGCACCACGAGCTGGCTTTTGGTGCGGTAGTTGTTTTTCTCGTCAAAGGAACGGTTGAACTTGTATTCACGGCTCGGGGGAATCTTGTAGGAATCGGGAATATTCAGGACCTTGCCGGTCGTTCCCACGTAGCCGGAAATGGAACTCTTATCGAGGGAGACATAAAAACCCGTAAAGGTGGAAGGCACTATTTCCAGCTGTTTTTTCTGCGCCTTGAGTTCTGCTTTTTTGCGGGCGTCCAGAACATCGTTCTGGCTGACGGAGAAACGGAGCTGGTTTCCCTCGCGGACATAAAGGCTTCCGGCTTCCGCGCTCGTGAACTGGCGGCTTTCACGGAGGATGAGGGTCAAGAGCTGGTTGAGGTCCTGTTCTTTGGAGAGGGCAATTCCAATGCGGTTTAAGGACATCAACTGCTCTTGAAGTCCCCTGGCGTTCATCTTTTGGGCCATGAAAATTTGCCTCTAAATTTGAGAATGGATAGGGAGGTAAAATAACGCCGGAGCCCTTATTTTACAAGGGTTCCGGGTCCGGGCTCCCCATTTAAAGGCCCTCTTACAATTTTTTGCGGAGAAGGGCCGGGATCGGGGTCGGCTTGAGCCGGTTATTCACGAACACCATGACTTGTTTGGCGTCGGCGACCAGGCGTTTTTTTCCCTTCAGGCGGAACTCATAGGCGAGGGTGATGGAAGTGTTCCCCACCTTCTCGACCCAGCCGGTTCCCAGCAGGATATCCTCGAAGCGTCCGGGGGAGCGGTAGTTGATTTCCACCCGGGCCATGACCGTCCAAAGTTTGGCGTTGCGGACCTGTTTAAAGGTCATCCCCAGTTTTTTGGACAGGGCGTAACGCACCCTTTCCACGAACCGAATGAATTCGGTGTTGTTGACGATGCCGACGTAGTCGGTCTCAAACGACATGATGGGAAGCTCGATGGTTACCGATCGGGAACGGTTAGAAAGGTTCATGGTTTGGTAAGTATAAATGTTTATCGGGAATAAATGAAAAAATCTCAATTTATTTTATTAAGGCAACAAAATGGATCGCGGGGCTTTTTTATTTTCGTTTAATCAAAAAAGTGGCTTGTCCACCGGACACCCTGTAATCCTGGCCGATTTTAAAGGCCTGGACATGCTCAAAATAAACCTTCGTTTTGACTTTTTGATTCTCAAACTCAACCGACAGCTCCTCCTGCGGAATGTTCATATGAAAAACCTCGCTGTAGTCATGCGCCCTGAGGACCTGCTCGATCTTGCTCAGGGGAATATCAACAATGTATTCCCCGTTGTATTGCACCATCAACAACTTGTTTTGTCCCGAAAGGCTGACGAGGTACTTGTCCCTGTTTTCCTTGGTCAAGGCGGGGCAGGTCGCGGTGACATAAATACGCTGGAGTTGGTCGTAACCCGCCAGGTTAAACACCTGGGCGGCTTTGGCGGAAAACCCGGTTGGCTGGCTGGTGGCCACCATGGTGTCGCATTGCTGGACGCCGATCAACTGCAGGAGTCTTTGCGAGTCTTCCCAACCGGTGTTGGAATAGCCGTTGGGGGTCTCCTGTTTCCCAAAAGTGGAAAGGTCCTGGGTGAACCAACTCTGAAGCCGGCTGAGGCCAAAATTGGTCGCGATAACGGACAATTCCGTTTCCAGTTCATTGTACTTTTTTTGGTCCAAGGGATTTTGGGGTTTGACGACCTTGCCGTTTTGGAGCATCCCGTTCTCGGCAAGTTTTTTTCCCAAGCTTACCTGGGAATGCCGAAAGGATAGTTCCCTCACGCTTAAAGGTCCGCCCCAGGAAACGGCCATGAGCGCCAGCAACAAAAAGGCGGGCCAGGCCAATCCGGCCTTGGGTTTGAAAAAGGAATAAATGAACACAAACGCGAACCAAACCAGGGCGTAAAGGAAATAAAAACTTGTCAAGCTTCCGTAATTGGCGCCCTTTACCAGGATGAAACCCGCGAAAAGAAGGATGGGGATCGAAACCCCAGAAAAAATCTTTTGATATTGTGTGATCCAGGAAGAGTCCTGTTTCAACCTCACGGGAATCATGAGGAGGAAAGACCCGTAAACCAAAAGACAGGTGGTCAGGATGCCGTAGAGAAATTCATCAGATGTCAGGGCGAGTGAGGCGAGGCCGTCGGCCGCCAGCAAAAAATCGAAAAAATAGCCGGTCAAAACCATAAACATGACGCCATAGAAAACATAGGATCCAACCGCCAGGCCTTCTTCTTCCGGTTCCTCTCCCCCTTGGATCGCCTTGCGGAGGGAACCCGTCAGGTACCAGGGATAAATAAGGGTTAGAAACATGCTGTTGCCTAGGAGATTGCCGTAGGAATCGTCCTGGAAGAAATAGGAAAAATAGGGCCAGGGAATATGTCCCAAAATTTTTTGCAGGAAAAAACTGACGGCCAGCGTGAGGAGAACGGCGCCCGACAGGCCGAAAAGCAGGGTGGAGAGGTAATTCCATTGCCGCCGGGGGGAATCCGTCATTCCCAAAAGGGGAAGGCAAAGGGAGGCCCCGACAAGAAGAAGGTAAAGATGCAAAAAAGTCGAGGTAGTATCCAGGTTTTCATGGCTGTAAAAATAGCTGAAGCAAAGATAGAGAAAAACAAACCCGAGGACATACAACAGCGCGGGCGTCTTGATCCATTTCAGGATTTTCTTTTCAAGAAACAGATGCAAAAAGGCGAAAAGCGGGATACCCAGCTGAAAACAGCGGATCATGCTGGTGGAACCCGGCACGGCAATATCCACCCTTTGCGCCAAAAATATGTGGGCCAAAGTACCCAGGGAAAGGGAAAAGGCACTGACGAAACTGAAGAAAAAAACAAGTGGATAATTTTTGATGTAGGTGAGGATGTCGATCTCGGGAAAAAGCCAGGCGCTCTTGGTTTTCATAAGGTCTCCTTGATAGGGGTTCAAAAGCGATAAGAAGGTTTAGTTTACAATAAATGTTTTATTAAGGGGCGCGTCGGCCGGAAAATAAACAAAAATTTAAGTGTTGTGGGGCAAAATCAGGTGCAAAATATCAGGGTCCGGGGAATTTCCATATCAAGACGGGGTTTATCCATATGACCAGCGATTCCTTTAAAAAACCCATTCCCCTCCCGTTCCTTCTTTTCTGGGGATTCCTGCAGGTTGCCTTTTGGATTTTTGAGAAAATCCACCCTTTCCATCCCGATGTTTACACCCCCTTGCATTTGTTTCTAAATGATATTCTTCCCACCGCCATTTCCTTTGGGATGGTTCTTTACGGCTTTACCCTTCCTTCCTACCGCAAAACCTCGCAAGTTCTGCTTTTGATCTTTTCGGTTTGGGATATGACGGGGACGGTTTTGAATTATTTTGATTTGGTAGGTCTAAACACGGAACAGATCACGGCAATATTCAAAAGCTGGACCTTTACCCAAACCATCCTTAAGGGCAACATCCAAAACCTGGGAGCGGAGGTGTTGGCTTTCCTCATCGGCTGGTCCTTCCTGAAAAAGAAACCCTGGGGTTTTGAATATCCTGACGTAAACCCACTTCAGGATGTTTTCATGAAATTCACGGGGATACTTTGGATTCTTTATACCGTTTACCAAACCGGCTTTCACCTTCTGGTGTTGATGTATAAAGCGATGAGGATGGTGTAATTTTTTTGATGAAAACCCTGGAAACTAAGGGTTCAGGTGATAAATCGGCTTTTTCATTTTCTTACCATTGAACCGGGCATTTGAGGATTTCGCCCGATTGCTTGTGTTGGAAGAGAACATGCTTGTTGTCTTTCCCGAATTTCCAAAGGTCGTGAGTGAGCTTCACGTCCATCTTACAATACTCAATCACCTGATCATACTTCCCTTCCCTCCACCATTGAACCGCCAGGAGTCCGTCCGCGCTTTTTTCCGCCCCGCCAAGGGTGTGCTGGGCCAGATGCGCCAGCGACAAGCGGTGGCCCAATTTCTTTTGCAAATCGGCCATCAGGTCCAGCGTGGGCAAGGTGGCCAACTTAAAGGAGGTATAACCCTGTAGCACCCCATAATCAAACCGGAGGGAATTAAACCCAATGACCATGGTGGAAGCCTTGAGATGGGAAACTAAATCCTGAACATTTTCTTCCACGTAGGTGTAGTACTTGTCCTGGTTGACGTCGTACACAATGGCGCAGGAGAGTTTCATTCCCGGTAGGTTGTTCCAGCCTCCCGGAATTTCGTTGGCGAGAAACTGGGTTTCAATGTCGAAGACCACAGGACCCGTTTTGGAGGGGGGAGGGGTTGTCGTTCGTGTAGGGGCAGGCCCCTGTGCCTGCCCTGGGTGCCCTCGGGGGGGCACCCCTACATTCTGTTCAAGAGCGGGCGGAGAAAGCGACAGTTGGTTAGGGTCGGGCGGTATTTTGCGGGCAAAAGATTCTGTTGGGGTTTGTACGGACGAGGCGTGCCTCGCCCCTACGGAAGGACGAAAATCATCGCGGCCTAAGATAAAACCCAGAATAAGCAAGGCCCCCTGCTTGTCCAGGGGATGGTTCCCGCTTCCGCATTTGGGCGACTGCACGCAGGAAGGGCAGCCCTCCTCACATTCGCAATCTCGGATCATTTCAAAGGTAGTGGTCAATAATTCCTCCATCGTCTCATAGGCCCTTTGCGTCAGCCCCACGCCGCCGGGGTACCCATCATAAATAAAGATAACCGGCTGGGGCACCTGGGGATGAGCCGGAGTTGAGATGCCGCCCAGGTCCCACCGGTCGCAAACCACATGCAGAGGCATCATGGCGATGGTGCCGTGTTCCGCCGCGTGGAGGCCGCCCATGAAGTGGATTTGCTGTTCGTTGGGGCGATCCTTGTGATCGCCCGGATTTTGGGCGAATGCGAGATTCGCCCGTACCAATTTTTGAAGATTATCAGGCAAAATCATCCAAAGCGCCCTTGTTTCAAAGGTCTGCGGTGGAAGCGTCAAGGGATAAGTGGAAACAAGCCCCCGGTCTATCAAACGGTGAACCTCATAATTAATGAAACGCTGGGTAATTTTAACTTTTCCCCATTTGATCGAGCTTTGAGATCTTTTGTCGCCTAAGGGGCGGCGGTTCAATTCCTCAAGAATTTCCGTTTCTTCCTCGTAATTCACCTGGGTGTAGTAATCAATGGGTTCTTCGGCCACAAGAATCTTGTGTTGTTCCCAGTGAAATTCCTTCACGACATACTGAATTCCCTGGTGAAGATAAACAGCCCCCGGATGGCAATCACGGAAAGCCCTCAATCCGTCAATGGTTCCAATCAGTTCCCCCGTGTCCTGGAGAATAATTTGGTAGCCTTCCCCCATGTCGCGGATGGAAACTCCCCTTTGTGGATTCTTATCTGTCACCAGCCATTTATTCCCGCCGGCTGATTCCAAAACCGCGCCTTCCTTGATCATTTCGGGCAAAAGGTCCTCCAGCACTTTTCCATAAAAGGGTTTGTCCTCGGCCAGGGTCAGGGGAAACTCAGAAGCCGCGCAGCGCAAATGAGCCTTGGCGATATTCTCGTTCTCAAAACCCACCATGAGGGATTCGGGCTTCATGGTGAAAAACTTGGCGGGATGCTTCATCCAGTACTGGTCCATGGCATCCGCCATTCCGATGAGAAATACCACCGAGGGTGCTTCGCCCCTTCCAACCCGTCCCGACCTTTGCCAGGTGGAAATCATGGTGCCGGGGTAGCCCACAAGAATACAGGCGTCCAGCCCGCCGACATCAATTCCCACTTCGAGCGCGGAAGTGGAAATAACCGCCTTGAGCTCATCCCTGAACAGCTTGCTCTCGATCTCGCGCCGTTCCTCCGGCAGGTACCCTGCCCGGTAGCTTTTAATTTGCGCCGCCCACTCGGGCCGGGCCTGGGTCACCCACATGCTGATGAGTTCCGTGATCTTTCGGGCCTTGGTAAAAACAATGGTCTTCATGCCGGACTTGAGGAGCTCCACCAAAAGCGTGACCGCCTCGGTATAGGGGGAACCAGTATCCGGATTCCACAACACAAAGGTTTTCGCGTTTTGGGGCGCGCCTGTCTCCGAAATAATCTCAAAATTTAAACCCGTGAGCTGGGTCAGGAATTCCTCGGGGTTTCCCAGCGTCGCCGAACAGGTGACGAATTGCGGGTTGGAGCCGTAGTGGCGGCAGATTCGGCGGAGGCGCCGAAGAACATGAGCCACGTGCGAGCCGAAAATGCCGCGGTAGCTGTGAGCCTCATCCACCACGACATACTTTAAATTCTTGAAAAATTCCACCCAGCCGTCATGGTAAGCCAATATCCCCAGATGAAGCATGTCGGGGTTCGTGAGAAGAATGTTCGGCGGGTTCTTTTTTATCTTCGCCCTCACCCCCGTGGCCGTATCGCCGTCATAAATTTCAGCGCTGAAGACCGGAAGTTTCGCGGCCTTGAGGCGTCCCATCCATTCCTGCAGGGTTTTCAATTGGTCCTGGGCCAGGGCCTTCATGGGGTAGAGGTACAAGGCACGGGCCTTCGGGTTTTCAATGACGGACTGCATCACGGGCAGATTAAAGCAAAGGGTCTTGCCGGAGGCCGTGGGAGTCGTCACCGCCACGTGGCTTCCCCGGTGAAGCGCCTCCACCGCGTGGGCCTGATGGACCCAGAGGGCGTCGTAGCCGAATTTTTCCAGAAGTTTGACAAGCTCAGGCGAAAGGGTTTTCGGCCAGGCGTGAAACCGGGCGGGTGTGGCGGCGATCATTTCCACGTGTTTGACGCGGTCCTTTAAATCCTCGCGGGATTTTAACTGCTGGAGAATCTGCGCGAGGTTCCGCGCGGGCTGGAATAGTTTCGTGGCCATCGATTAAATTTCCTCCACCCTGAGGCCCATTAAACGGGCGGCCTTTTGCTGTTGGATATCCGCGGAAAGGAACAAATCACAACCCGTTTTAATCGCGCTGGCCAAATGGATGGCATCCAAGGTTTTCAGGCCGGTTTTTTCAATGCAAAAAACCGCTTCCCGAAGAATATCCGCGTTAGGTTCCACCAGGGTTGCCTGTTCAATGTCGGAGGCGAATTCACCCTTTAACAAATGATAAAGATCCCCGGTGAGTTTTTTTTCCCGTTTCCAACGTTGAAAAACCGAGGCAATCTCGGGGACGCAAACCGCGCTCGAAAGTACCTCGTCCGCCTGGCGGCACCGGTTAAGAACCGTCTCCGATCCTGATTCCAAAAGATAGCGCTTGGCCAGCGCTGAGGCGTCCAAATAAAGTTTCACCGGTTACTTTCCCGGCGGTCTTTTATGATTTCTTTACTCAGGGAAAGTCCCGGAATTTTAATGGGGTTCGCGGTTTTCCATCGACTTAAAGGAGCCTCTCGAACCACGGGCGAAAGCATGGCGATAGGTTTCCCGTGGCGGTAAACCTCCACACTTTCCCCCTTTTCCACCGCGTCAAAGTATTTCTTGGCGTTGTTTCTTAATTGGCTGAAAGTTACTGTTTTCATGAGCCACCTCCCGCAAAATCAAAGCCGAAACCCTAGTGACATGATATTGTACAAAATCATGTCACGTCAAGAACCGGACCCGTAGTGCCGCAAAACCCTTCTTTTGGGGATTTATCCCCCGGAAATAAGCTTGCACTAAAGTCCAAAGTCCCCGTCTATATATTGAAGAAACCAAGTCCGATAATGGAACCCCATGAACCGGTTAAAAAAAAACCTATTTAGTTTTCTGGTTCCCGTCCTTTGGGGCGCCCTTCTCCCCTTGGCCGGACAGGCCCAGATCATTACCACCATTGCCGGGGGAGCCCCCACCACCGCTTTGGGCGACGGCGGACCCGCGACGCTTGCCACCATCGGCGGCCCTGACGACATCGCCTTTGACAACCAGGGAAATCTTTTTATCGCCGACCCGGGGTATCTTCTCATCCGCAAAGTGGACATGACCACGGGGATCATTACCTCGGTGGCGGGGGACGGAACCTTTAACCCCGGTTATACCGGCGACGGGGGCCCCGCCACACTGGCGGCCTTTAATTACCCTTCCGGTATCGCCTTTGACGCCCAGAACAACATGTATGTCTCGGATTACTACAACAACGTGGTTCGGAAAATTGACGCCGTCACCGGCATTATTACCACCGTCGTTGGAACCGGCGTTGGGTCTTTTTCCGGCGACAACGGCCCGGCCACCCTGGCCACCCTTCAAAATCCACTCCGCCTGAAGTTTGACTCCGCGGGCAACCTGTTAATCGCCGACTCCAACAACAACGCCATCCGCAAGGTGAACATGACCACCGGAATTATCACCACGATCGCCGGCAACGGGACCGCGGGTTATTCCGGCGACGGGGGACCTGCCACCAGCGCGACCTTGCGGGTTCCCCAGGGGATGGATTTTGATTCCTTCGGAAACCTTCTTTTCACCGACTCGGATAACCACGTGGTCCGGAAGGTGGACAAGATCACGGGAATCATCTCCACTTTCGCCGGCACAGGAGCCATCGGGTATTTTGGCGACGGTGGCCCGGCCGCCTCCGCCAAGTTCAGCGCAGAGCCCGACGGGATTCTGGTGGGATGCAACAACAACGTCTACGTATCGGATGATTTTAATAACGTGGTAAGGAAAATTGACGGAACCACCGGAATCATTACCACCTTCGCGGGCCAGGGCCCTCCGGTTCCCGGCGGCTATACCGGCGACGGCGGACCTCCCCTCGCGGCCACCCTTTCACATCCGGAAGCCATGATCTTCGACAATCAGGGAAACATCATCCTGGCGGAATATGATTACGGGGTTGTCCGTAAAATGACCCTGTCCTGTTTATTGACGCCGACTCCCACCCACACCGCCACCAATACCCCGGTCAATTCCCCCACGCCAACGCCCAGTCCAACCCCCACGAAAACCCCGACTCAATCCCCCACTCCCACACCAACCAATTCGTCCACAAACTCCCCCACCCCGACGCCCACAAATACACCAACCTTGACCCCTACCCGCACACCCTCGCCGACCCCGTCCAATTCCCCTACCCCATCGCCAACCCCCACG
>JAHFCG010000212.1 GCA_023249615.1 candidate division FCPU426 bacterium
ATGGGTTTATTTGAAGTTTTTAATTTTCCCTTCTCCCTTGAGGGGAGAAGACTGAGGTAAGGCGGTTTTTGGAATCGCGGAGATGATCGCTGTGCGTAGGGGCAAGGCATGCCTTGCCCTACATTATTAGGCTGAATTCGACCGAGGCGTTTATTTCAATCGATTGGTTGGAAAGGTTATTCCTGTGAAGGCCCAAACGATTCGAACCCTGCTTGAAATCAACAACCACCGGCTTGCGGTGGAAACCTCGATCAATCCCGCCAAAAAACAAATACAGTCCATCGTCCAGCTCAACGATCAAACCATTCACCAGCGTGAGTTTTACATCTCCAAGGATCAGGACGACGACAAGCTCATCCAGGAAAAGCTCCTGCCGGAGGCCCAAAAGGGGCTGATCGCCGAGATTGAAGTCCTTTTCAGGATCCAATCCAAGGTCAACGAGAATCCCACCGCGGATAAATGCTACATGGTGGGGATCATCCTCATGGCGAGGGGTTTTTACGCCGAGGCCTTGAAACAATTTCAAAAGGTCCTTGGTACCAATCCGAAACACATTCAGGCCATCAAGCATTACGGGATTGTTCTCACGCTTCAGGGTGATTTTGAAAACGCCAAACACGTCCTAACCAGCGCCGCCGAAACGGCGCCGGGCTACCCGGACGTCCTTTTATACCTGGGAAACGTTTATTTGTATCAAAGGCATTTTGAGGAAGCCAAACAGTGCTATTTGGCGGCGGTCCACATCAATCCTGGATATGCCGAGGCCCATTTGAAACTGGCGACCTGCGCACTGGGGGTTTTGGCCAATGAAAACAACAATCTCGTGGAGGCCATGATCCAGGAACAGGTCAACGAGGCCAACAAGGAAGCTCAACTGGCCATCCAGTTAAATCCAAGGATCGCCAAATCCTCCATCCTGACGGGCCTTCAAAATATCCGCGACGGCAAGTATCCCGTGGCCTTTAAAAACTTCAACGACGCCCGCCCCAAATACATTCCCAAGACGGGCGCGGAAACGATTTATTTTTACACCCTCAAGCTTTTATACGGGGAAAAGGGCGTGAGCCCCGGGGAAACCGAGGTTTACATCAACCAGCTGGAGCAGATTGTCGAGGAGAACCCCGGTTACGCGGACGTCCGCCTCCATTACAGCGTGGCGCATTTGATAAAATCAAACTTCATTGTCAGCCGGTCCCTGAGGGAAATGAACAAGGCCATCGAGACCAATCCCAAATTTCAAAAGGCCCTGGCGAGCGCGAATGTTTTGTCGGAAATTTATAAAAAAATGATGCTTGCCGTGAAAGATATTTACCGCGGTGAATAGTTTCCCCGATCCGATTGCACTTTTAAAAGGGTTTAAAAGGTTTAACCCGCGACCCTCTTTTTTCCCCGGTTAATCCGAAATAAAAACCGTTTCGTTCTATAATGCCCCTTCTAGACTTCAAAAAGGGGCAGTGGCATGGCGACCTTTTCCTCCGTTAAAAAACGGGCAAATTCCAAAAGTACCCCCATCCTATTTTTTCTTCTCCTGATCGCCATCGCGGCGGGCGTGGGAAACTTCGCCTGGACCGCGACGGGCAACCTGACAACCTCCCTCCTGGCGGGCGGGATCGGAATTGTGCTTCTTTCCGGTTGGTGGTTCTTTTTTTTATGGCAAACCAACATTACCTGGTTGTGCCGTCTTCAAACCACGCTTTTTACCGCCGGCATCCTTCCGGTCGATTTTCCCTTTGTCGACAAGGTCTCCCCCTGGAAGGTTCAATCATTGATTGACGCCGCGGCCAAGGCCGCCGGAGAAACCGTCAAGGAAAGCGAGAAAAAAATCGCGGCAAACCGCCACACGCTGGACAAGTACCTGGGGTCCAACGCCTCAAGCCACGCCGTTCAGGGAGGGGCGTCCACCGAACTGGGGGGACATTTACAGCCGGTGTTCATCCTTTTTTCCGACATACGCGGGTTCACTTCCATGACCGAAAAGCTGACCCCCCAGGAAACCATGAGGGTCCTGAACCAGATGTACTCCTCCATGGGATCGGTTATTGAGTCGGCGGGAGGTGAAATCAACAAGTTCATTGGTGACGCCATTCTGGCCTATTTCAAAATGTCGACGGACAACCCCTCGATTCAGGCGGAGAAAATCGTCCGGGGCGCCCTTCAAATGCAGGAAAGGTTCCTGCAGGTCGCCAAACGAAACGCCGAATTGAAGGCGAAAAATATCCAGATCGGAATGGGAATCGGGATCGTGGCGGGGCAGGCCATTTTGGGAAACCTGGGTTCCCGCAACCGGATGGAATTTACCCTGATCGGCGATTCGGTCAACCTGGCCTCCCGGCTTTGCGGCATCGCGCCGGAGAACGAGGTTTTAGTGAACGAGGATTTGGCCCTGATGGTCAGCCAGAAATTTCATATCGAATCCCGCATGCCGGTCCAGTTGAAGGGAAAGGCTGAAAAGGTAACGCCTTTTTGCGTGATGGGGGATCTGAGCCACCTTTCCACGGCCCACTCCGGATAAAAAAATCCGGCCTCAAAAATGTTGAAAAGTCAGGGTTTTTTAACCTATCGGTCCTTTTTTAAACCATCTTAAAAAATTAAATTTTGGATGAGTTTTTTCCTGAAACCCTTTTCGGGGGTGTTATGCTTGGGTAATCCTTTTTCCCGGGGTGATGGTGTATTTTTGTGAATTATTTTCCCGCCTTATTTAAAACCGTCTTTTTTCTTCCAATTTAAATCTGGGTTATTTTTTTAATTGGGTAATTTTTACCCGGAAATTTTCTCAATAGGCGCAAAAAAGTACAATAAATGAGCGGCAAAATTGGCACAATCATTGCAAATCAAGTTCCAGACAAATTAAAAGATGGGTTTTCTGAGGGCAAGCCTGGTAATTTTTTCCAGGTTTTACGAAGGATGAAAATGAAATTTCTTAAAAAATGTGAAATTGCTTTAACTGGAATTCTTGTCGTTTTTCTATTGGGGTTTTTTTCTCCCGCTTTTCTTTATTGCGCCCCCGATGAGGAAAAAGAGGATTCTGAAATGAAGGGAAGTTTAAATGCCCCATCCGGCGCGGTTACCTCGGGGGATGATCTTACACAAATAAGCCTCGAGGATCTTTCCAAAATTGAGGTGGTTTACGCCGCCTCCAAAACGAATCAAAAATCCTCCGAGGCTCCAGCCTCCATCAGCATCATTACCTCAAAGGAGATCAGGGAACAGGGTTATCGGACAATGAACGATCTGCTAAAGTCGGTGCGGGATTTTTATATTACCAACGACCGGCAATACAGCTATATCGGGATCCGTGGTTTTGGAAGTTTGGGAGGGTTTAATTCCAGGATTTTACTTTTGGTGGACGGCCACCGGATCAATGACGGGGTTTACGACTCCTTCCTGACCGGCCAGCAGGATATGATCGATATGGATATCGTGGACCGGGTGGAAATCATCCGCGGGCCCGCCTCCTCCCTTTATGGAAGCAACGCCTTTTTCGGGATTATCAATATAATTACCAAACAAGG
>JAHFCG010000213.1 GCA_023249615.1 candidate division FCPU426 bacterium
CCTTCGCATTAAAAGAAGATTCATCAAGAGCCGGGCGGTGCGGCCGTTGCCGTCAATAAAGGGATGAATAGTGACCAGGCGGTAATGGGCCAAGGCCGCGGCCTCAACTGGATGTGAGGCGGAGTTTGATTTGAGTTGGGCGGAAAAGGCGGACATAAGTTCGGGAACCTTCCGGGGGTTGGGGAGGATGACGGTGGATCCCGAAATACGGACAGGAACCGTCCGGTATCTTCCGGCGTTCGCGTCATCCACGCCTTTCAGGATCATTTCGTGAAGGGAAAGAATTTCCTTTTCGCCGATGGGGTGCTTGGGAAGGGAGACAAGTTCTTTTATCCAATCCAGGGCTTTGGCGTGGTTTGCGGCTTCCAGGTGCTCCCGGAGGCTTCGGCCCGAGACGGTCAGGCCTTTTTCCAGCACGACGGCGGTTTCCCGGCGGGTAAGGGTGTTTCCCTCGATGGCGTTGCTGGTGTAGGTGAGCTCGACGCGGAACCATTCCTCCAGGTTTCGGATAAGCTCGGGTTTCAGGGGACGCAGGGCGTCGAGGCGTTTTTTCTTAGGGTCGAGTTTATGCCAGTTCATAGCCTAAAGTATAAAGTGTAACGTTACGGTTTTCAAGGGTTTGGGGTAGGGCAGAGACGGATCAATGGAGAACTGCGATGGAATATGGTTGGAAGGGCTCAAAGCGAACCTGTTTCAAAAAATCAACAGGCAATTGGGTTTGGTGGTTCATGTCGCGGTGGGGCAACCCGTGCAAAATGTAAAATTTAGGCCTGGCCTTTTGTTCCACGTCCAACTACAGTTGCCTACTAAAACCCTCGCCCCTTGTGGTGGGGGAGAGGGCAGGGTGAGGGGGGCCAATATTCATTTTTGAAGTCTGACCCCTTTGTTTCCCGTGCAGGGCGGCTGAACGCATAATCTCGTTCCGCTTAGATTTTAAAATTTCGTCCATACCCACTTGAGTCTCCAAAGCCTATGGTTTAGGCAACTTTCAAATCGAATATCTCAACACAATCATCCATCTTAATTTGGCGGGGATCATCGGAGGCCGGTGTGGGCCTTAAGTAAGGTAAATTGTTCTCGCGGGCATAATCCAAATAAAGCTCAATGGCTTCCAATAGGTTCTTTTTCGCTTCGGCGGGTGTTTTTCCCTGGGTGGCCACATCCAAATCCAAACACAAAACCCAGTAATACTTGTCATCTTTAAACAAGGCGTTTGTAAAAACGAAGCTCGTGTTCTTGTTTTTCATGTGAAGTCTCCGCAAGTTCTAAGAACTTATAGCGTTAAACGCGCGTTAAAAAATTCTCCAAAACAAATACTTTTCTTAAACGAAACGGCAGGGGGCTTTCGGCCAAGGCGATAGCCTTCAAGCTTTCGATTCCGGAGGGGAACCAGGGGTCATGGCAAGCTGGTATGCCCTCTAGCCAGTTAGGGGCCTGAAGCCCCATTTCCAGGCAAAGCTCTTCAGCGGTTGACGCGGCCAAGGCATCCATCTGCTCGTCACCCTTGGCAAAGGGATCCTTAAGGGCTTGAATATTTTTTTCCCGGCGGAAATCGTCCACGAATTCCATCAGGTGCAGGGTGGAATAGGAGGGGTCCTGGGACATCCGCTGGCGAGTTTCCTTCAATGTCATCATGATTGAAAAATCTCCTCGACGAAATATTGCGTAGCCGGTTTTATCTGCTCGTTCGGGTAGTATTTTCTCAAAATATCGAAAATTTGTCCCGCTGATTTTAACCCCATTTTTCCAATGAGAAACCGGAGATCATCCCTGTCGGTTCCATCCAAACGGGCGGCCAAGGCTTTCATAGCCAAAAGGTAGTCTGGCTCCGGAACATAAACCTTCAAGTTTGGAAGATCCATGAAGATTCGCTTAGGATGTTCGACGACGAATCCTTTGACCGCGTCGTTCATCCAATCCTCCGGAAGACCATCGGCCTCTGCCACTTTTTTCGCGGCTTTACGCATTTCTTGGGTTGGAATAAAGACAGCATCCACATCTTTGGTGCTGGGACGGGCGTTGTAAACAAGGCACATGACAGTTCCGCCATAAAGGCAAAGTTCGCCTTTGACCCCCATCCGGAGCAATTCGTCATTTAGGTGCTTCAAGTGGGTTTCGATATCTTGTTTTTGAAGCATGGGCCCGCCTAGAAATATTCCAGCGGGAACATCATATCATTTACGGAGGAAGTTGATAAAAGGGGTTTTTTACCGGACATCATGCCCCGTCAGTACCGCCGCGCCGCGTTTGGCGAGTTCCCAGCCGCCCTTCAAATTCCACATTGGGTCGGTGAGACGGATCTTGGAGAGCAGATACTTGGGGCGGAAGAGCACTTCGCGATAGGCCTGACGGCGCATCTCGATCAAATCCTGCGAGCTAAGAGCTTCGGTCTTAATGACAGGAACAGGGGCCAGGGGCGAATACTGCGACCAGTCTTTGTGATTCAAAAGGTTGCGGGATTCGTACCAGGGATACATCTCGGTATTGGGGAAAGGCGTCGAGAAGCAGAACTGGGTATAGAAGGGATCAATTTCCTTGATGAAGTCGATGGTTTCGCGCCAGGTTTCGCGGGTCTCGCCGGGCAATCCCACGATGGTCATGCCGTAAAAGAGAATGTCGGCTTCCTTGCAGGCCGAAGCGCAGGCCCTGATGTCATCCTTGCTTACGCCCTTGTTGATCTCTTTCAAAATCATTTCCGAGCCGCTCTCGATACCCACGGCCAACTCACGGCAACCGGATTGGCGCATCTTCTTCAAAGAGGGAACATCGGTCAGGTTGGCTCTGGTGCAACAGACCCACTCCATATTCACTTCATCCTTAATCAATTGGTCAGCCAAGTCGGCGGTGCGGTCGCTATTGAGGGCTAGGAGGTCGTCAAAGAACAAAACGTTCTCTGCTCCGAAGGATTTCTTGAGCCACTTCAACTCCTCGGCGACATGGGCATGGGGACGGGGGCGGTATTTTTCGAGGGCGTAAGCGCAGAAGGTGCATCCAAAGGGACAGCCCCGGGAAGTTTGAATCATCACGAAATGGTCGGCGAAGACGCCGGTGTGGTAAGGCTCAATGGAAGGAAGCATGTCGTAGGCCGGGAAAGGCGCCAGGGACACATCCATCAACATGGGAGGCGGTGTCTTTTGGAAGCCGTCTTTTTCGGTGTAGTAGGCCAAGCCGTTGATGCCGGAGAACCAGGCGGTGGAATGGGCCGGAAGGGTTCCCTCGTGGGTGAGTTCAGATTCCAGTTTCTTGGCCAGGGTCGGGAGAATGGCGTCCAGCTCGCCCATTAAATAGATATCAACCTCGGGACGGCGGGCGATTTCCTCAAGAAGGAACCCGGCTTCGGAAATGATCTTGTTGCGGATAACGGTGACGCAGTTCGGGTTGGTGGCTTTCGCCAGGTCCAACACCTTTAAATCCTCTTCCTGGCAGTCGAAGGCCATGCGGGCCACGACCAGGTGGGGTTTGTATTCGCTCAACACCCGGCCGATA
>JAHFCG010000096.1:0-8764 GCA_023249615.1 candidate division FCPU426 bacterium
TACCTACCGCATGGGTTCCCTTCGGCCCGCCCAATTTCTCGATTAATCCGTCATATCGCCCGCCGCCCCCGATGGAGAAGGAAAAATCCTTGTCTTCCACATTGATCTCAAAAACAGGTCCCGTGTAATAATCAAAACCCCTGACCAGCAGTGGGTCAAACACGATGCTGGCGTCAGGATTAACCGCGTGAACCTTTTGGCGGATGTTTTCAATATTCAACCAGAGGGCCTCGGCTTCCCCAATCTTGAAATGAACCGGGTCTAATTTTTTGTGGAGTGCGTTTTTAAGGAACCCGTCGACCTTGTTTAAAACTTCGAGTGAATGACCCAAGGTTTCGATTTCTTTCCAGACTTCCTCGATGGGTTGTTTATCCAGCTTATCTATCGCGACGGCGATCCCAGCCACTCCGTTGGCGTCAACACCCATTCCCGTTAACAGGGCCGGCAAGAGGCGTTTGTCGCTGATGCGGATCTTGAACTTCCCCACCTTGAGGGCCTTGAGTACCCGATCGGTGGCTAGGAGCAGTTCCACCTCATAATTTTCATTGGCTCCGCCCACGATATCGATATCGCACTGGTAAAACTCACGGTAGCGTCCCTTCTGGGGACGGTCAGCCCGCCAAACGGGACCGATGTGGTAACAACGAAAAGGTTTCGGAAGACCATTGGCGTGATTCGCGAAGTAGCGGGCAAGAGGAACGGTCAGGTCAAAGCGTAGGGCCATATCTGGCATTTTGTTAAATATCTCTTGAGCACGCGCGGGAATTTTATCAGCAACTTTCCCAGCTTCTTCCGGAGAAATACCAGATAACAAATAGGACCCGGACTCTGTTACGGAACCACCACTTTCCCGAACGGCAGTCTCAAAGGCTATTTTTAACTCTTCACCTCGCTTCAAAACCTTGAACATCAACTTTTCGTTTTCGCCGCCGCCCTTGCCCTGCAACACCTCAATATTTTCCAAAGCGGGAGTGTCGATGGGTTGGAAACCGTAAAGCTGGTAGTGGGATTCGATCAGGCGGATGAGCTTCTGGCGTAGGAGGGTTTCCTTGGGAAGCCAGTCCCGCATTCCCTTGGCTGGATTAAATTTGGTGTTATCGCTCAATTTGAAACTCCATCTTTTTACCCGTCATTGCGAGGAGGTTTGATTTTAACCGACGAAACAATCTAAAGCGTTCCACAAACTGCAGTTTTTGGTTTGATTCGGATTGCCACGTCGGCCCCAAACAGGGCCTTCTCGCAATGACAGCTGGGCGAGGCATGCCTCGCCCCTACGACATCCACGCCAACGTCCGGGCGAACGCAATGTTCGCCCCTACAGAAGCTGAAAATTCCTAATTACTAACTCCTAATTCCTAATTGCCTTTACTGCACTTGCTGGTATTTCCCGCCCTGGATCTTCAGCACCGGCACGATCTTCTCGGCCTCCACATGACCGCCAAAGCTGGTCTTGCCGCTTACGCCCTCAAAATCCCTGATTCCCAACAGGTTATTGTGAATGTCATCCCGGCTCAAGGAGGTTTCCGTGGCTTTCAACAACAGCCGGGCCGCGTCATAGGCTTGGGCCGCGTAACGATCCGGCCGCTTCGCGAACCGCTTCAGGTAATCGTCCGTGAATTTCTTCACGATCCCATTTTGACTATCCACATAAAAACCGGACACAAAATAAGATCCCTCCAGGTCCTTCCCGCCGTCCTTCAGGACCGTTTCGTTTTCCCAGGACTGGGCTCCCAAAAACACCGGGTTCAGGTCATAAAAATGTATTTGCGAAACCAGCGAGGGTATCTCCAGGGGGTGGCCCGGGAGGTAAAGCGCCTGGAATCCGTTTACTATTCTCATCAAGGCCGGCGGCTTGAAAATACTGTAGATCAATTTCCCCTGGTAAATTTTTACCATCGCGTTCTTTTTGACATTCATCTGAAAGGCCTCGAAACTAACGCTAAAATCCCAGGTGGGATGGTCGGTCATGTCATTCGGCGGATTGGTTTGAATGACCCTTCCGGCAACGATGATGGAAGCCTGAATATCCTGGGCGATATCCCCCCATTGTTCCGCGCTGACAGTTTTGGTGTTTCCCTTGAACTCCACCGGCAATCGATCCATGGCCCCATGAATCAAATCGTCGCTTCGAACGGGATAATCCGTTTGCGCCTTGAGGGCCTCCTTGACGACATCGTTAATATTTTTCACCACCGAGGGGCAAATGGTATTGGTCAGGCCTTCCACGAGGGGAGCGAAGGCAATTGCCGGCGGGATGGTCACGGGGGCGGCAGGCGAGCTGTCGGAAACTTCCTTGGCCTTCAATAAAATTTTCCCCACTTCCTTTTTCAGGGAATATTTCAACTCCTCAAAACGGCGGGTGTTTTCCCTTTCGTTTTCCTTGGAGGAGGTGGGATCCTGCCCACCGAAAGAAATCAATTGCTTCCTGAAATCCGTCGAGCTGGTGGGGTAGGTTTCGGACCCCAAAACGGTCGCGCCCATGGATTCCACCGTTTTTTGAAAAGCCTCCGAGAGAACCTCGCCATAACTGTCTTCCGGGGCCAGGATTGCAAAACGCTTGAAACCCAATTTTTCGACCGCGTATTTAGCAATGGCCCGCCCCTGCATATCATTGGTCATGCCGTTCCCAAAAACATAGGAACCTAGGGTGAATAAATCGTCCCCCACGGCCGAGGGGACCACCAAAGCAATCCTTAGCTGATTGGCTTGGGGCGCGAGAGCCGCGGTTTCAACATCCCTAAAGGGTCCAATCACCGCGTCCAGGGTGTTGTCCTTGGTTAATTCCTGAAAGGCCTTTGCCGCCTGAATGGGGTCTCCCATCGTGTCCTGCGCCACGACCGACATGGGTTTTCGGGATCCTCCCGCCTGATTGGCCTGCTCCATGGCCAGGGTGATGCCGTTGAGGATTGACTCGCCATAAACCTTGTAACGGCCGGTCTTGGGGACAAGCACCCCGATCTTCCAGGTTTTTCCCTGTTGCTGGTTTTGAAGGGACTGCAGCAATAAGCGCGCCGCCCCCGCCGATGAATTTTGCGGGCATTGTTCCCCGAAGGTGTTCAAGTGCTCGATGGCCTGGGCCTGAAGACCCGACTGGGCCTCACGGCTTCCCAGCTGGAACAGGGCAAAACAATTCAGGGGGGAGTCGGGATAATTTTCAACGAACCGCTTCAGGTCCTCAATGCCGAGGGAATAGCCAAGGACAAATTCCATCATTTCCCGGCTTTGTTTGACGAAAACCGACTTCGGATATTTTTGGACGACGGTTTGGAAAGCTGCGAGAGCGGGCAGGAAATCCTTTTTATCGTAATAAACCTGACCCACCATGTATTGGGCCTTCTCAAGCAATGAGGTGTTGTTGGTGGCCAGAAGAATTTTTTGGTAGATTTTCAAGGCCTCAGAAAAATTGGAATGGTTGAATTTATATTGAGCCACCGTCAGGTAATTCACGGCGTTGTGCCGGTCAACCTCCCCGTTCCCGATTGCCGAGGCGGCGGCCTGGTAGTCCGGATCGGTAACAGGTGTATGAACATCAACCGACGCGGGCGTTTTGGGACCGGATGCCGCCGCCGGTTGCGACGTCGGGTTGGCGGGTTTCACCACCGTCCTGCCCCCGCATCCCACCGAAAAAACCAACAAAAACAAAAAGAATGATATTTCACCGCGAAAGCGCGAAGTTCGCAAAGAAGCCCTAAAGCCAAACTTATTTGATTTTAAACCATAATATTTTTTGTTTTCTTCGCGAACTTCGCGGCTTCGGGGTAAAGAAGGTTTAATCATTGGCCTAAATCCCTTTTTGCAATATTTGAAGCATCTCCTGGTCCAAAGGACCTGTTTTGCCGTCCGGTGTTTTGGGCCAAACCCCGAAATCCAGCCATTTATAATTCCAGTAACCCCACCCTACCTTCATTTCCGAAAAAAGGCTGACCACGTCCCGGGTCCAGTTCAATCGGGTCTCGCGTGGAGCCCGTTCATAAACCCCGAACTCACCGCAGTATAAACTTTTCCCCTCCTTCAACAACCTCTCAACCGGCCTCAATAATTCCCTTAAAGCCTCTTTATTCCAGTTACGGTTTTCAAACCGGAATATGGCCCTGGTTTCAGGGGTTAGATCCCCCGCTAAATATTTTTCCATCCCCGGAATCGGTCCGGGATAAAACACCCTATCCTTATAGGGTTTACCATCGGCCCACCAGGGGGCCTGTTGGTGGGTCACCAGCATGGGTGAATAAAAATGAAAACTGTAAACCAGGTTCGGGCCCTGAATCGCCCCGACCAGATCATCCAATTTTAAAATCGAACCCCAAAGGGTTGATTCCACCATAATGACGCGTTTCTTGTCCTCGGCACGGATCGCCTCAACGGTTCGTGCCGCCACCTTGTTCCAATCCGCCGAAATTTTTGCCGTCGGTTCATTCAGAATGTCAAACCAAAGAAGACCTTCCACATCCTTTAAGGCGCTGGCCAGCTCGCCCCAACAGCGGCAAAAAAAATTCAGGTCCTTGTCGTTTTTCCAGAGATTTTCCAGCTCCGGCCTGGCGAAGGAATGACAGGAAACCTGGTGTAAATCAAGGACGGTCAACAACCCGGCTTCCCCGGCCCACCCAATAATCTCCCGCAGAAAAGCGAGCCGCTGGGGAGCCAATTGTCCTTTTCCATCGTTTTCAAACAACCACTCCCCATCAACGGGAAGCCGGACGGAATTGAAACCCCATCCGGCGATGGTTTCGAAATCCTTTTTTTGAATAAAACTCGCGATGTGGCCCTCGGTCAAGGGCGACTGGGAAAGCCAACCGCCGAGGTTAAATCCCACCGGCCGACCGTTGAATTTATTATCCATGAAGGTTAACGCTTTCGGTTTAAATTTAAGTCTTGCCAAAAATTTATAATTCTCCCTCAATGCCCATAGGGCATTGAGGACGTCCCCGTTCTCCATTACATTTCCCAAAAAGATAAACGGGGGGAATTCTTGGTTCTCAATTAAAAACTAAAAATTAAGAATTCAAAATTGGTGTTATCGGATTCCCGTGTGCCCAAACCCGCCTTCGCCCCGAACCGTGTCATCCACTTTCTCCACCTGAACCACCTTCGCGTGAGCAACGGGAGAAATGAGCAACTGAGCGATCCGGTCCCCCCGTTTTAAAACCACCGGTTCCTGGCCCAGGTTAATGACCAGCACTTTCACCTCGCCACGGTAATCGGCGTCAATGGTCCCGGGAGAGTTCGTCAGGGTTAATCCCTGCTTCATCGCCAAACCGCTTCGGGGCCTCACGCACCCCTCGAACCCGAAGGGAATAGCCACCTTTAAACCGGTCGGAACCACTCCCCTTTCCCCCGGCTTCAGCGTCAGTGGATCCGTCAGCGCGGCTTTCAAATCGAGTCCCGCGGCGTGTTCCGTGGCGTAGGAGGGGAGGCCCAAATCCTCGTGGCCCGGAAGAAGCTCGATTCGCAAAACAGGATTTTCCATTAATCTCCCCTAAAAAAATTTGGCGGCCCGGGATCACCTGTGGCAAAAAAATTCAAAAATCGGAATCTTTAAACCACGAACCAAAGATTCGATTCTTGAAACCGCCGATAAAACCAACAATGCCTCAAAAACAATTTTCCGTCATCGGCTTTCATCGGTGGTTATCGGCGGAAAAAGAGTCTTTGAGGCGTTCGTTAAAAACATCCCTCGTTTATCACTTCGCGGCCTTGGGAAGATCGTGGTGGGAAATATTTTGGTCAACGTGGGCGAAATCCCTGATCTTATCCTTCATTTCAACAAAAGTTTCCGGGGTAAAACAAAAAAACGGGTATTCCCTCCCGCCCAACACATCCCTGGTTTCCTTCAACTTGCCGATATCAAAAAGACCCTGTTCCAAAACCTTGATGACATCCGTATAGCCGTCATAAAGCGTGAAATTAATCTGTTTAATCTTTTGGGAAGCCTCGGCCTTCTTGGCGGGATCCTTCAGACTTTCGACCCACAGGGCTTTTTCCTCCGCCAGTTTTTTCAGTTTTTCGTTGTTGAAACATTCCTTGAATTTCGGAAGCATAAAGACCGGCAGATCCTTTTGCCAAAGATCCGCTTTCGTAAAAAGGTATTCCGGGTTCTGGGCCAAGGCCCTTCCCCACTGCTCGATTTTGGCCTCTTTTTTCAGGATCACTTCCAGGCCCTGGCTTTCCTCGGGATCCACCAGATAGGTAGCGGACACAACGCCGTAGGTCAGGGGTTTCATTTTGAATGTCTTGGTGAAAATCATGTCGCCGACTTCCTCGTACCCCGCCCCGCCGATGCCGTGAATAAAGAAATCGCAAAGATACATGCGGGCAAAGAGGGTTTGCGGGATCGCCTTGGGCCAAAGGGTCAGGACCAGTTTTCCCAGCTCCGGGACCAAATTATCCTGGGAAAGTTCATAGGAACCCTCCCCGCCCTTTACCTTCAGGACGATCTTTTTCCCGTCTTTTTTGGCCCAAACCGAATGGCGCTGGTGGTATTTGGTGACGCCCCAGAAGGGAATCTCAAAATACCAGTTCTCGAACTTGAGGTTCGGAACCGGAGTCAGGTCATGGGTAATGTTGTATTTCCTGCGGTACTCATCCAGGGATTGGTTGTAAAAGTCGGTCATTTCCGGAAGATTGATCAACCAGTTGGCCATGAACTGCAAAAAGGGCTCCGAGGACCAAATTTTGCTTCCCGGAAGGTAAAGGCGGGAGGTCCCGCAAATTTCATCCAGCATTTTCAGGGTGTAAAGATGAAATTCGTTCCAGGTGGGATTTTTCTTCAACCCGCCCGTAAGCTTTTCCTCGAATAACCTCAACCGGGGCTTGGTAACTTCGGGGCAAAAAACCTGGGCGTCCGAAAATAAGTGTTCCAAAGCCGCGAGTTCCGGGGCCGGAAGATGGGCGTAGGGGATGGTTTTTTCCTGTTGTCTCATGTCCTTGGTCTTGAAAAAATCCAGCTGTTTGCGCCGGCACTTCCCGTTTTCCTCGACCTCAGGAAGATAATGAATGTACTCCCCCGTCATGGCCGTATCGGTAATGAGATGGCAGGCGGTTCCCGAGATGGATTCCGCCAGCGTGCTGGCGGCAAGGCACTTGGCCCAGACGCCGGGGTGGAAAAAGATCGGTTGATGGCCGGAAAGGACCAGGGGCTGGTCCAGGGGCAGTTTCAGGATGGTCCGGGCTTTATGGGAGGTAAGGCCCCAAAGGGCCTGCTTGACCAGCCTCTCCCGGTTGCGGAGGGCTTCTTCTTTCCACTGGGGCATGGGAGGGTCGAAAAAAAACTCACCGTGGTTCTTCGGAGTTTTGTCCTGAATCGCGCTCATTTCCAAATCCTTCAAGAAGTGGTCGGGTAACAAATGCGGATGTCAGCCGCAGGGGCAAAAGATCGACTGTGGACCGGCTTATTCTATTTGTTTATTGGTGAAATAGAAGGAGAAAGGCCGAGCTTATTTGCCTCGTTTTCCATGACTTTTAAGTAATGGTTCAAACGCTCATCCCGGTCGGCGAATTGATTATTAAAGTTCCGGCTGTAGTCCTTGTAGATCAGGGGCACCCCGCATTCGGTGACTTTTAAACCTGCTTTCGCGGCCTGGAGCCAGAACTGGATGGGGAAACCATAATTCGTTTCGGTAAGATTCAGTTTCCTTAAGGAGTCCACCTTGTAGCCTTTAAACCCGCAAAAGCTGTCGGTCAGCGCGTATCCCGTTAGAGGGCGGAGTTTTTCCGTGATGACTCGATTCACTTCCAGCCGGTCCTGAGGAGGATGGTCGGAAGAAAGCAGGGGGTTCAGGTAACGGCTTCCCGAAACAATGTCCCATTTGTCCAGTTTCTCAAGAAAACAGGGGATGTAACCGGGTTCATGCTGTTCATCGGCGTCCATCGTGACGCAAATGGGATAATCGTGGGTTTTCACAAAATCGAACCCGTCCATCAGGGATTTTCCATATCCCTCGTTTTTCTCATGCCGAATGACCGCGGCGACCTTGCGTCTTTCCAGAATGGAAGGGGTCGCGTCCGTGGAACCGTCATCCACGATCACCACATCCGCGTTTTTATATTCCTCAAGTTTATTCAGGATCTTTTCAATTGTGGGGGCTTCGTTGTAAACGGGAACGATGATGGCGAATCTCATCCCGCGCTCCTCAAAAAGCCGAAACCGCCCGCGGGATAGCGCCACATTTCATTTTGAAATTTTGAAATCGTGACGTGGTACAAATTGAGGCTCCAGGAACAAGGGTCAAGGGTCCGGGTTTGGACACAGGCAAAACAAAACCAACAAAAACTAGGAATATCGCGGGAAGAATTCAAGAAGGGTTTGGCGGAACTGGCTTCACCTTGAACCTTGGTCCTTGCCCCTGCGCCCTTTGTCAGCGGGGTATCGTTCCCATATTGGGATCTTCAGGCGGCTGGGCGATTTCCACGGGAACAACCTGGCTTCCCGCGGAGGGTGTGGGCGTCAACCCAGCTGTGGGAGGCGCGAGCTTGGCGTCAACCGGAGGCGGGGCGGGAGCCGAACCTGCCGGACTCTGAACCGCCGGGGCCGCCGGGGCGTTTTTTTTGTTGTTCACCACAACCTGTTTTTCGGAAACCACTGTCGGCAGGGGCTTGGCCTGATCCATCTTTTTTCGCGCGGCCATTTTTTCCGCTTCTTTTTTCGACAACATCGGCTTGCGGATATCAACGACGTGTTGTCTGGCCTCTTCATCGTTCGGGACGACATCAAGATATTTTTGCCAGTGATAAAGCGCAAAACCCATCTGTTCGTCCCTCTCATAAATCA
>JAHFCG010000096.1:8774-10936 GCA_023249615.1 candidate division FCPU426 bacterium
AATCAAAGCCACTTCCTTATGGGCCTGCATTTGCTCATTATCGGTATCAAGGATCATCAAATATTCGTTACGGGCCTTGTCCCAGTTTCGAAGGCTTTTGTAATGTTCCGCCAATTGGTAATGAGCCTGAATATTCGTGGGTTCCAAATCCGCCGCGGCCTTGTACTGTTCAACGGCGCTTTTTTCATTTCCCAGGTCAAGATAAGTATCGCCCAACTTTGCCCTGGCGGAGGTTTCAAGCGGATTGGTTTGAATGGATTGTTTGTAATAGGCGATGGCTTCCTCGTTGCGGGCCTGGGCTCGGTAGGCGTCTCCCAATCTTTCATAAACTTCCGCGTTGTCGGGAAAAGCCCTGACGGCCAGTTTCAATTCAGGAATAGCTGTCTTGAATTGCTTCATTTGGAAATAAGTCATTCCAAGGTTGTAATGCGCGGAGCCAAAGTCGGGATCCACCCGAAGGACCCTCTTGGCGTAAAGAATGGCCTTCGAATAAATCTTTTTCTGGAGATAAACATAGGACACATTGGAAAGGGCCTGGGGATAGTTTGGCTGGATTTGAAGGGCCTTTTCAAACTGTTCCAAAGCCTCATCCTGCATGTTCTTCTTGGCGTAAAGCTTCCCAAGATTGTTCCGGGCTTCAACGTTGTAAGGGTCGCGTTCAACGGCTTCCTTGTAATATTGGATGGCGGTTTCGGTGCGGCCTTCCTTGATGTAAACATTACCCTTATCCAAATAAAACTGGGAATTCGGGGTGTCAGCGCGGAGAACCGAGTTTTGAAATAACGCGAGGAAGACGATGGAAAAAAGAAGATATTTCGTTGGAAAGGACATCACGGCTCCTTAAGGGCGATTCATCAGGAGGAATAGACTCAACAGAGCAACGATTTTACGGGAGGGCCGAAAACCCGTCAACGACCAAAACAAACACCTATTTCACCTCCAAGACTCCAAGCCGCCAAGGAAAGCGCAGATTTTCATGATAAATAGTTGAGTCAAAAAGCCGTTCGACTAATTTACCATTTAATTGGAGAAGATGAGCCGTTTCGAAAATAGGCGGGAGAATTTATTTTAAAAAGACTCCCTTAGTGTCTCGTTTACGCCCTCAACCCAAGGTTGACGGGTGGAGTCTTGGTGGTTAAAAGCCTTTTAAAGCTTCTTTCTTCGCGGCGTTCAAAAGCGCCTTAACTTCCCCGCCCGAGGGGGCTTCCGCGTAAAGCCGAAGAAGGGGTTCGGTTCCTGAGGCCCGGACCAAGAGCCAGCCCTTTTCAAATTTCAGTTTCACTCCGTCCGAGGCGTTAACTCCCATCACCTTGTGGCCTGCGACGTGGGAGGGCGGGGATTTTTTCAGGCGATTCAAAACCCTGGCCTGGCGGGCGAACGAAATGTTTTCGAGGTCGATTCGGTCGGAATAAAAAGGCCCAAACTCCTTCTGCAAAAAGCCAATAGCCTCGGTTACGGATTTTTTCATGACAACCAGGGCCTCCATCAACAACAGGCCCGAAAGAAGGCCGTCCCTTTCCGCCAAATGCCCCTTCACGGCGATGCCGCCGCTTTCCTCAAGGCCCAAAAGGATGTCCTCCCTCAACATCACCTCGCCGATATATTTGAACCCGATGGGGGTTTCATAAACCGGAATATTCCAGCGCCTGGCCATCCGTTCAATCATGAGAGTGCCGGAAACGGTTTTGACAATTCCACCCCTCATCCCCCGGTGGACCCAAAGGTGGTAAAGGAGAAGCGCGTGGAGCTTGTGAACATCCACAAAATTACCCTTTTCATCCATCATTCCAATTCGGTCACCGTCCCCGTCCGTCGCGAAACCAACATCCGCCCTGGAAGCCCGAATGGCTTTGGACAAGGGGCCCAGGTTGGGACCAATGGGTTCCGGCTGGCGTCCCCCAAAAAACACCTCGCGGTTTCCAGCGACAGTTTGGACCTTGGTCCGTCCCCCGGAAAGGAGGTTCTCGAAATGACGTTCTCCCACGCCGTGCATGGAATCCACGATCACTTTAAGGCCGGCCTTGCGAAGGAGCGGAAGATTTACCCTGGTTTTCATGGCGTTCAGGTAAAAGGGGAGCCAATCCGCCTTGAGAAGCTTGGCGCCTTTAACCGCTTCCACCGGCTTCGAGGGAATGAATTTCTCCACCTGTTTCGTGAAGGAT
>JAHFCG010000001.1 GCA_023249615.1 candidate division FCPU426 bacterium
ACGACATAACCCCCCAAGGGATACATGGTGGTGGCGTCAAAACCGGTTTGATTCGCCCCGCCCCAACTCAAGGTGTTCCCTATCAGGGTTTGGGCCGAGTCGCTGTTTTGCGCGAGAGTGACGGAGGCAGGCGACGGAAGGATCGGGGACCTTGCCGGTAAGGCCACCGCGTTTTGGCTTACAGCGGTTAAGCCTTGGGAATCCACTGTAATAATTCGATAAACATAAAAGGTTTTGTCCGCGACACCGGGATCCAGATAATTCACTCCCACCACTCCCGTTTTAATAGTTTGGAAATTGGCATCGGAATCTGTACCCAGCTTTCTCTGAATGAGATAGTTGGTATTGGGTGTCCCTCCATAACTCCACCGCAACTGTACAATTCCATCCCCCGAAACGGCGGTCAGGTTAGTAACCGGCATGGGAGCCACTGTTATCGAAACCGAATTAGAAAAATCACTTAGGACATTATTCAAGGTTGTCGCCGCGACCTTATAAATATAGGTTACAGAATCAAGAACAGTGGAATCAGTGTAGGTTGTGACAGTTACTCCCCGAATGAGTCCGCTGACGGGAACAAAGGTGGGGGTGGCTCCCGGGGTGGGGATGGTTCGATATACCGCGTAACCCGTCACGGGGCTTGAAGGAAGAACCGTCACAGGCGACCAGGACAAAATATTTTTGCCAGCCAGGGGGGTAATCGCAAGCGCGGGAGGTTGCAACGGAATGATGGTTTGAGGAGCCGAAAACCCGCTGGTTCCACTCCCGTTTTGCGCGTCCATCCAGTAAAGGTAGGCCACTCCAGGCGTTACCGCCGAATCGGGAATAGTGGTGACAGGGAGGGTGGTTTGCGCCAACAGGACAGGAGTCGTCGTCGGGTAAAGATTCTTATAAATATTAAAGGCCGTTACGGGGACATTGCCCGCGGGCGTGGCCCAATTGACCGTTACCGAATTGGAACCTCCCGTTAAATTAAAGGAAGGCGCGTTGGGCCAAAGCGTAACAGCCCCCGCCGGGACAAGAGTCGGCAAAGCCGAAAGCCCGGCCCCATTATTGCCAACCGCCTTGTAATAGTTCACATAACCTCTTGTCGGGTTTAAATCATCGAGAAAAGAAACAGGGTTGGTGGCATTTCCAACCAGCGTCACTGACACGGGGTTGAAGGCCGGATCAACTGAACGGTAAATACTGTAATCACTAACTGATCCGGAATAGATCAACCCCGAAACCCAAACGGATTGAGGGGTTAAGCTTGGCGTTGGGGTAAAACCGACGGGGTAAGAAACGTCCACCGTCAAGGTAACCGCGGGAGGGGCCAAAACCGAAACCGCGCCAGTATTGTCGCTGGGGCCTTGGGAATTTTGAGCTATCAGCTCATACGAAGAGGCCACCCCGGGGGCCTCCGAAAAAACAATCGAAGAAAAAGTTGGGGCAGGAGTTACCGTCATCGTGGGAACGCCATTATGAAGTACCAAATAACTTAAAACGGCTTCAGGTGTCGGGTTATTTATCCAGGTAAGGGTCGTCTGGTTTACGTCACTAACCACCGTCGGCACCACAGGTACATTGGGCCACGCGAGGCAATCGCCCTCGGGTGTCGGGGCCATTGTTGGATAGATCGGACTTTCAGCTGTTACCCCTCCCCCATTCCCCCTGGCCGTTACCCGATAGAAATAGATTTTTCCGGGAGCCGCACTTGAATCAACGTAACTTGGCGAGGTCACCGTGACGCTGGCAATTGGGGTAAAGTTGGCGCCCGGGGTGGCGGATCGATAAATCCCAAAATAATTTATTTCAGGCGTTGAGGTTGCCAGCACGGGGGACAAATCCCAGGAAACCTGAACCTGTCTCGAGCCGGGAGTCATCACGGCGGTTACCTGATAGGTTGGAACGGGGATACCGGCAAGGGCGGCGGCTTGGCTGAAACCGCTTGGGTTGTGGGCCTGAACAAAGATGAAGGAGGCGGACCAGGCCGTCCCCGGCGCGGAATAGGAAACCTTAGTGGGCGAGGGAAGAACTGTGGCTATCGGTGTTACAAAAGGTGTCGCGGTCGGATAATCCGAACCATAAACATAGTAGCTATCCACCCCATCGGAGGCGGGATTGGGTTTCCAGGAATAAACCAAGGTTGAATCGTCGCCCGAATAGGACTGTGCCTCCGGGGTCGCTGGCAACACTTGAGCGGTCAAGAGAACCTGGTTTGACACAAACGAAATATTCGAGGTGTTTCCCTTGCCGTCAACAACCCCAACGTTATACACCACGGTGGTTCCTGGCGACCCCACCGCAAAATCATCAAAAAAGTTTTGAGAATAGGACACGGTCGCGATGGGAGTGGGGCTGGAGGCCGCCAAGACATTGCTATAAACGAGGTAATCCACCGGCGACCCGTAAAAACCCGAACCAGCCCCGGACCAAAAAACATGAATCTGGTTGTTGGTCCCAGTCAGAGGGGTTGCCAAAACCGTCGCCACGGGGGTTGGGGCCAAATTTAAATAGGAGGGTGTGGGGGCTTTCCCAATATTTCCGCCCAGATTCAGAAAATCATAAGGTTCCACCCAATAGCTCCACCCGTGGGCGTTTGAATTTGTCGAATCGACGGCGGCTAGGGTAGGGACAACGGAAGGAACAATTGGAATAATCGTGAAAGGAGTGGGGGTAATGGTGGGGGTTGGACTGCCGGTGAAAGTAGGGGTTCCCGGATAACTCAAGGCCGGCGGGGCCGGGATGCCATTGAGGCTTTTATAAATCCTGTAGCCGTTCAACCCATAGGTCCCGGGATAACCCTGATTCCAAATCACGGTTACGCCCTGTGTAGGGTTGGGAACCACGGTAATGGGGCTGGAGACCGAGGATTTTGAAAGACTTTCCGAAATACCGCTTGAGCTGGTGTTTCCGTTCGGGCTTTGCGCGATTACGGAGTAGGTTACAGCGGTGGAATTCGAAAAAGGAATAGAGGAATCATCATAAACATAGGTCGGCGTTGCACCGGCAACCGGGATGCTGGTAAGGGTAACCGCGCCCGACAAAACCTGAAATGCCGTTACCCCTTCCGAAACCACGGGGCCGTTCCACATTAAACGGATTCCATAGGTTGGCACGGCCGTGGCCAGAACCATCGCCGAAAGCAACGGCTTGGCGGGAGCCAGCCCTCCATTTGGAAAAACAGGACCAGTGGCGGTAACGGGCATGGGGCTGGTCACGCCGTTGCTATCCACCGCGTTAACCACATAAAAGGCCCCGGAAGGACCCAGGGAAACAAATGAGGAATCGGTGAAGGTGGCGCCGAAAACCGTGGCGACCGGTGAAACCATTCCCACCGCCGTATAGGCAAAGGTCGCCTGAATATTGGGAGTGGTATTGGGCGTCGGGGTATTCGTGGCCCAGGTTCCCGTAGCCGTCGGGGTTGTCGTAAAAACAAAGGCTGACACTTGATAAAAACTGACGGGAAAGGACGACAGCGGCGCCCCCCACGAAAGGTCAAGAGCGTTTGAATGGATGGTTTGAATGTTCAAGGGCAGGATAACGTTCGGCGCCGAAAATGGAAAACCAGTGGTTGAGGAGGGCAAGCCCCTGCCGTTTTGATCCAAGCCCGAAACCTGGTATAGATAGCTTCGTCCGTTGGTCACCTGAAAATCCTGAAAAACAGGTGTTGGCGCCAGAACCGTGGCAATGGGAACTGGAGTCGGTGTGGGCGTAAGGATTCCGGTGGGTGTGGGTGTCGGTGTGCTGGTTAAATCCTGAAGAATCCGGACGATGGAATAGGCGAAGACAGTTGGAACTGGGGAAAGATCTGAATCCCATTGTAAGGTTACGGCCCCATTGCCCCCGGAAGAAGTCAGACCGGCCGGAGGTGCGGGTTGAGCCAAGGAATTTGAGGCGGACAGCGCCAGCAACCCCATGCTCATCAACCCCATGAATAAAATTTTAGGTTTGTTTCTAGTCAATTACGATTCCCTTCGAATAAAAACACCACTTGTTTTTCATAACCTTTAAATGCCCCTGCCGAAGTCAACCGTTGTAGGGGCAAAGCATGCCTTGCCCCTAGGAAACCTTACGACTGCATCTGGCTTCGCCAGACAGGCGCTCTGATGACAGCCCTAAAATAATCAGTTCTTCGTGCCCTCGTGGTTCAAAATCAGAATCTCGCCTCCACTGAAATAGTTCCCTGCCAAAGCGTGTAATCAAAAGTATGGTTTTTCTTGGTTTCGTCCGTCGGGTCATACGTCGGGGAAAGCTCATAGGTCGTGTTGGTAAAATACTCATTGGCGAGTCCAATGCCGACCTTCAGGTTTTTCAGGGCGTTATAGGTGAGATCGATTGTACCACGGTACTTTTGCGTCTTGATCTGGGTGTAGACGCTGTTGGAATCATTTTCAATGAACTCCATCGAAAAGGTCGACCTAAGTTCGATGGCATCCTGGAGCTTCAACTTCCATTTTGTGAAGGGAATGTGAATCTCAAGGTTAGGCGCGAATTTTTGGGTGTACTCGATATAACCCAGGTCATCGTGTGGAAGGGTTTCCGTCTGCCGCGTAAGGGTATGGCCCGTGGTTCTTTGCAGGTGGATATTCCCCTGGGCCTTCGCGTTGATGTCATAAGGGAAGGTAAAGGAATAAAGGTCGGTATAGGACTGCGTGTCGATGATCGGCGGATTCGAACTGTCGTATTGGTTGTTTTCGGTCCGGGTATATTGAAACTGGGCGCTGTTCAAGTTGAATTTGATGAAAGGGACCGTGAATATCCGCTTGGTGTAATTGGTGGTCAACCCAAGGGTCCTCCCGTCCTGTTTGATGGGATTGGCGCCCCTGGACAGTACGCTCTCCTGCTGGTTCCAGGCTCCGGTCGGCTTGAATTCCCAAACATCAAAAAGCCTGAAACTTCCGTTCACCTGTTCAGAGTCGGACTTGTTGCCGGTAAGGGCGAATTTGGAGATTTTTGACCAGGTCGTGTATTTATCCTCAAAGGTCAAAGCCTCGGTAACCGGCACGGAACCGAAATTGGGGATGGTTTCCGTAAGGTTTTCGGTCCAACCGCCGTAAATCGTGACCCCTATTTGCTGTAGAAGCGGAAACCAAATACCCGGGGAAAGATTCACCGAAAGGTTTTGGGAATTGGCGTTGGTGAACCTGGTCCCGTCGGGGAAGGAAACAAAGTCATATTGATTGCTCCCCGAATAATCCGCCTGGGGGGTTATTCCCGGAATACCCCTGAAAACCATGCCGATCTTGGGCTTGTACCCCTGTTGAAAGGGAACAAAGTCGGGAACGGGTGTTCCCTGCACGCCCGGGCTGTTGGTGTTACCCATCGCGTCGATGAGTGAAAGGGAGTATCCGGGGGTAAACACGAGATTCTTGACCAGCTCGGTCGTGTTGGTCCAGCTATAGTTTTGAAGACGGGTCGTTCGGTCATAGTTGGCAAGTGCCAGGGCCGGGGGGCTGGGGGCGGAAAGGAATTCCTGCCGGTCATGGGTCAGGGTAAAGGTCTGGTTAAACTGGTTTGTCCCTATGTTGAGGAAAAAGAGTTTCAACGGCGCGTCGTAGGTACTGTTCAGGTTTAAAACTTCCTGCCCCTTTCTCGTGTCGCCCTGAACACCCGGCTGGGTTTTATAATCGTCCAAATACTTGTCGGTTTCATAGTTGGTACTCCCCGAAACCCGGACGTTGGTCAGGCGCCCAAAACTGGGGCCAAGATCCTTGGTGTACCCGATGCTTCCGGTGGCGTTGTCCACTCTGGTATCGGGAAGGGCTAGGTAATAGGGGTTTTGCTTCAAAGCCTCCTCGGTGGTCGTGTCCTGCTGGGTTACGTGAAAATCCGTGGACAAAGGCTGGCCGAAAAGTTTCACCGCGTTGGAGGAATAGTCGGCGCCCAGCTGCCGTGAATGCTGGAAATGGGTTGAGGTTTGATCCATCTGGGTAAACCCGGAATCCACCTCCCTGTACCGGGTATTGACCGTGGCGAAGTTGTCTCCCAGGTTAAAGGCGGCATTGACGCGCCGGGCAAGACCGGTTCGGCCAGCCGGACTGACTGTTCTCAGGTTGTTGATCCACAATTCCCCGGATTGGGCGGAAGGAGCGTTTGGCGAGACAACCCCAAAACTGATCTGGGAGGACCGATTGAGGAAAGGCTTCCCAACCTTAAGGCGGTTCCCCTTGGACCCATCCAGGGGAATAACCAGCGTGTTCCAGGTGGAAAGATATTTATCAACCAATTGGATGTTATATTGGTAGAAGTTTTTCTGGTCATTTCCCAGACGGATAAAAAGTATTTCCCCCGGTTGGTAGGACTTTATTTGTAAATCAAGCCGAAGTTCCTGGAAATCCGTAAAATCAAGTCCCTGGCCGTAAAGACGGGTGGCGTAATAAATGGGTTTACCGTTGATATTGTTGGCCGGTTCAAAATCCGCCGAGGACAGGTTGTAGGTTATTTTGAGGGACTTTTCCCTGTTCAATATCGCCGTTTGATCCTGGCCTGTGGCAATCGTCAGGAACCGCAATATACCCTGGTAGCGGTCGGGTTCCTGTTCATGGCTGATGGAGCTGACATCGAATTTACCGGTATTCACCGTGACGCTTTGATTCGCGTTGGCGTCAGGGTCCACTTCCAACTGCCAAAGGTTTCTTGAAAAACCGATATTCTCAATCCAGAAACCTCCAGCCACTTCCGCCGGGGTCGTTCCGGTTGTCCAAACCCGGACGGCTTTAACTATTTGGGGATTAGGCGCCCCCACCTGGTGGAAGAAATAGGAAATTCCATCCGATGTAAAACTCAACGCGTCCGGCGCGGTGAAATTGATCGGGATTTTGACCTGCTTCCAGGTTTTATACGGCCAATTGACCCTGACTCCATATTCAAAATAGGAATTGGCCGTGTCCAGCACCCCGTTTCCGTTCATGTCCTCCGTGATATAGGTCGTATTGGAGCTGAGGTTATTGCTGACCCCTTCCTGGGAAACCTCCCCTTGATAACCAAGAAACCCCCCCGTGGCCGGGTCAAATTGGGCGCCCGATCCGGGGCTTGAGTTATTCCAGGGGGTTCCAAGCGCGTAAAAGGTTGGAATCCCATAACCGGGATTGGAAAGACTCGGGCTTCCCTGATTCGGATCGTGGTCAAGAATGGGCGCGTTCGAGTTGGAATCCTCGTTGATAATCCCAAAGTCAAACATGACCCATTTATCGATTCCGTCGTTGCAAATCCAGGTTTGAAAATAACGCGTATTGGACAAATCCGTTCCCGTGGCGGTTAAAACCTGCCTTACCCCGGCCCAGTTCTGGCTGCTCAAGTGGGAGTAGGGAAATTGTAAAACGCTGACGACATCCTTTCCGTTTTGGGAAGAGGCCCAGGTATGTCCCCCATAACCCGGGACACTGGTGTAATCCAGGCCGCCGGTTCCGTTTTGGGTCCCAATCTGCTGGAAATCCATTTGCGTCGCGGGAGCGCTATCATTGTAAAACCTGACCCTGTTATTGGTGAGGGTTTGGGATCCGTTGGGGGAAAGGCCGGGCAAAAAAGACGGAACGGCGAGTGGCGGGGAGGAAACCAGCCAATTGGTCGGGTTCATGGCGGGGCTGGTGGAATTATCTATTCCCTCCATGTTATCGATCATGGCCACCCCGCTTTCACCCTCGGCGTCGAAGGTGTTGGGGCTGAAATAACTTTGAGCCACCTCACCCGACAATTTGATGTTCAAGGGCGGTTTCCAGTTTTCAAGCCCGGGGATAATTCCCGTTATGGATTGGAGGTCCTCCGGACTTATGTCGTATTTGGCGTCCGCGTCCACGACGGCAAGGGAGTTCGGCGTTGACCCGATCTGGGGAACCTCATTGGGTTGTTGGGTGGTGGTGTAAAGGAAGGTGGAGCCAAGGAAGAAATGGTCCGTGAGGTCATATTCAGCCCTTGCCCCCAAAATATTGTTCTGGCCGAAGGAACCGAAAGGAGCGTACTCATAGGTCACCACCACCTGGCTGTCCGGCCGCAAAAGGCTCTTATCCTGGAAATCCAGGAAGCCGGAGTTGTAATCAAAGAAATAATCGGCGTCCCTTTTCAGGCGGTGGCCGTCCAGGTAAACCGCCTCGCTTCCCCGGATGATGTTGAAGCGGTCGAGCCGGTAAAAATCCAGTTTGGTTTTATATTCCACGTGGATGCGCTTGGCGCTGGCGGGAGGGGAAGTTTGGCTGTAAACATCCCCCGGACCTGTTCCGGCGGAAGCGTCGATATTCGCGAAGGGCCTTTCCGGAAAATAAGGCGGAGCCGCGAAGGTCACGCTGGTATTGGTGACCGTTAAAAGATTCAGGTCCTGGTTGACCTGAAAGGCCCAGGGACCCGCGCCGCCGGTTTGAAGGGTGTTGTTGTTCCCCTGGTCAATGATTTGAAACAGGAATTCCGGGTCCTGCTGGGGCGGGACAATTTTATCCCGGCCCAGGTCAAAGTAATTCAAGAGGTAAAGCGGGCTCACGACGGTTGAATTTTTATTGTCCTTGATTAAATAGGCCCGTCCCACATTGGTTACCAGTCCATTGGGATCAACCTGAAGGGTGTCCGGATTCGTCAGATCAATTTGACCGCTCGGGTCATAACCGATGGAATTGTTGTTCCGGTCAATAAAGGCCACGGCGATCCGCGAGTTGAGGCTGAGGGCCCGGTTGAAGGTGATCACCCCCGTGGAGTAATCGATGGTGTAATCCTTCCCCGGAAGCCAATGCTCGAAAAAACCCCGGAAAATTTTTGGATTGCTTTGATCCGGGAAAATCCCGTTGGCCGGATCCACCCAAATTTCCTCGCTGTTGCTCTGCGGCAGGGCGTTATTGACGACCTGACTGCCGATGGTGACGGGGCTGGAGGCCCGGGTAATCAAAAAATACCGGAAACGCATGTATTCAATGTCCTGGATGTCCCTTTTCACCTGGACATAGTTCCCCTTGAAGACCTTGGTTTCGGAAATTCCCTTGGTCTGGGCGAAAAAGGAGGAAAAGCGGAACCTGTCAAACTTCAATTTCGCCTGGAGGCCGAATAATTTTTTGCTGAAACCGGCGAACTCGGTATTCGGCAGGTAAAGATCCAGATCGCCGAAAGCCACTTCCTGGATGGGGCTGTCCTCGTTCCCGTGGTAAACGATGGAAATATTTTGCTTGGTCTGGTCCACTCCCCCCGTCCCGGTGCCGTTGTTTCGATTCACGTCGCTGTAATCCACGTTGACGTCGACGTTCTTCCCCACCTTCCCCTGCAGGTTCACCACCAATTCCTGGTTGACCTGGGTATTGTTGTTGTCGGCGGAAATGGCGGTAATTTTGGGATCACGGTTGAAATGCTGGAAGCTGAAAACCGCCTCAATTTTTTTGTACCCCTGGATCGAAAGCTGGGTATCCGCCGGCAATTGCAAATTGATGATCTTTTGCTGGGGAACGTCCAAGACCTTCTCTTCTTCCGGGGGCAGGGTGGCCTTGGGTTTGAGGGCTTCCGCCTTTTCCTCCTCCGTCAGGGGAATTTCCAGTCCCTGGGGAGTCACGGTATTTTCCTCGGAATAGGCGCCGACCGTTCCCTGCGAATCCACGGCGGCCACCACGTAAAAATAATCCTCACCGTTTTTGGGGGCCGAAAGACTGTTTTGGGCGCCGTCCAGGAAATAAGGGGCCGGCAGGGGTTTTAAATTGACCAACTTGTATCCGATTCCAGGAACCGTCGAACGGTAGACGTTATAAGACACCACGTGGGAGGGCACCGGAGCGGAATCCCAGGAAAGATAAACGCCATCCTTGAGGGTCAGTATTTTGATGCCCGTGGGGACCGGAGGAGGGCCAAAGGAAGTCACGGGAGCCGAGGTGGCCCCGGGAGTGGGGGTGTTCCCAATGTAATCAATCCCGTCCAGGACCTGGATTTCTTCCTGGGGGCTTAAGTTCAAATCCTTGGCGGGAGTGGTAATGCTTTTTTGCGACACAGGCCCTGGCGTGGGGGTTTGCGCGAACGCTGAATTCGACGCTGTTAGGAAAACTATCCCCAAAATGACCAGAAGGATCTTGGTTGGCCCCCCCAAAGAACCTGCCGGGCGGCAGGTTTTCTCCTGTCGATGGAACAGGGGAAAAGATTTGACGCCGGAGGGAGATGTAGTAATGGTTGTGGCCTTCCTGGTAAACATCAAATTCCGCCTCGTTTAATACTGTACGGGGAATCGTCCCCGAAAGGAACTTTTCCCAAATTTTAATATAAAATTAAAAGCACCCTCATCCCAACCCTCTCCCCTCAAGGGAGAAGGGGGAAAAATGAAACCTAACCCTGCCTTACTGCCTGGTTTTAAAATCCAAGCCGGTTTAAAAAAAATTTAAAACCCTGACAACAACCCCCTCTCCATCAAGGGGAGAGGGCGGCGCGAAGCGCCAGGTGAGGGTGATTCCCAGCGACTTTTTCAATCCAACCCCAGGGCTTTTTTCAAATCATCCAAACGTTCCCGGCTTACCGGCAGGCGTGTTTTGGCCGTGTCGGATAAAACCGCCATGTATTTCCTGTCCCCCTCATGGTCCAACTCCTTCAGGTAATCCAGGTTGATGATGGCGCTCCGGTGGATCCTCAGGAATTTTTCGGGATCCAACCGCTGGGCAAGGGCGTCCAGCCGGTCATCCGCCAGAAGCTCCTGGCCTTCCACCAGCAAAAGGGCGTAATGGTCCTTGGCCACAATGGCGGAAACCTGGGTTGGGTTAAACACCCGGTACTTGGCCCCGCACTTGATGGCCATCCGCCTTTTCGCGTTTCCTTCCTCCATTTTTTTGAAGAATTCCCTGCGGTCGGTCTGGGTTTTAGGATTTTTTCTTTTCCGGATTCTTTCAATGGTTTCACCCAGTCTTTCGGGTACCACGGGTTTGACAAGATAATCCACGGCCGAAAGTTCAAATGCCTTCAGCGCGTGTTCGCTGTAGGCCGTGACGAAAACCACCGCTGGTCCTTCCCCGCCCCAGGCCTCGGCAACTTCCAGGCCGTTGAGCTCCGGCATCTCGATATCCAAAAAGACCAGATCCGGCTGAAGTGTTTGCGCGACCTGAAGAGCCTCCAAACCATTGGAGGCCTCGCCGACAACCTTCAGGTCCGAAAAAACCGCCAGCATCCTGGCAAGCCGGGAACGGGCGGGTGCTTCATCATCCACAATCAGGGCCTTAATCATTTCTCCTCCTTAACCGAGGGATCGGTGGTTAAAAGCGGCAGGGTCATCAAAACCCTGGTTCCCCCGCCTTCACGACGGGCAATCTCAAGACGGCCTTCTTTTCCAAAACTTAAATCAAGGCGTTTTCGGCAATTCTCAAGGGCGGTTCCAGAGCCTGAGTAATTGGAGTTGCCAAAACCAACCCCGTCATCCTCCACCCATAATTCCAGATTTTCCTTTTTCAATTCCGCCCCCACGGTAAGGTTGCCGCCTGATGCCCGCGAGGAAAGCCCGTGCTTTACCGCGTTTTCCACCAGGGGCTGAAGCAACAGAACGGGAACGAATATTTTTCCCGCGTCCAATCCCCTTGCCGGTTTAATCTTCGCCTTCAGGCGGGACCCAAAGCGGACCTGCTCAATTTCAAGGTAATCCTTGCAAAAACCCAGTTCCTTCGCAAGAGGATGATAGGATTTTTCACTGGACGCCAACACCCCCTGGTAAAGCGCCGACAGCCTCACCACCACCTTTTCCGCCTTGGCCGGATCATCGTGGATAAGGGAAGCCACGGTGTTCAGGGTATTGAAAAGAAAGTGGGGATTCATTTGATCCTTTAATTTTGTCAGCAGAGCCTGGAGCCTTTCCTTTTCCAGTTCTTCCGTTCGCAACTTGCTGGATCTCGCGGCGTCCTTCAGGTCCTGCCAGGACATGAAAAGAAAACAAAGGAGGAGAAGGGTCCAAACCCAAAAAACCTCCGTCCCGTAATACTGCCAGTGGAACTCGACGGGGATAGGATCCCCGGCGTAATACCAGTTGATTAACGCCAGCTTGATATGAAAATCCAGGTACAATCCGGCCGGGGCCACAAAAGCCAATAAAAGCAAAAACCATCCGGTGCCGTGCCGGGGAATGTTTCTTTGGGCGTGAAGCGCCCAAAATTTTTCCACGGTCAAAAAGACCTTTGTCATCGCCATGCCGAACAATCCGACTAGGGAGGCCTCGAAAAAACTCCAGCCCCAACGGAAAAGAATCGAGGAAACCGTGCGGTTTCCTAAAAGGAAACTGACCAAAAGGGTCAAAATCGGGTTCCAAAAAAGGAACAGTTTGAGAAAGGAAACGGCGAACCGGTCCTCAAAATCCAGGGAAAAAAAAATTTTCCAGTTCCGGCTCATCTTTTCGTTCCTTTGTGTTTCGTTTCCCGGGGCCTCGATCGTTTCCCCGGGGGGACTTTTTTGAAAAAGCCTGATTAACCCCCGCGAAATGATAGCAACACCCGGAAAAATACCTAGGTTGATTTTTTCATCGGTCATAACCCCTTGTTTCCCTCCGAGTAAAAAAGACCCGTCGGGGAAAGGCGCCCCGCCCATTCCCCCTTCTTAAAATACCGCAGTAAAAAAAGGGCCTAAAAACGAATCCTTGAGGGGACGGAAAATCTCCCCCAGCGGACGGAGTCCCCCATAAGGGGGAGCTCAATTCCCCTCAAAACCCTGTGATATACTGCCCGTCCCCAATAGTCCCAGGATAAATTCCAGGTTTAAAACCGTTGTTTTAATGCGACGAAGGGGTAAAGGAATTGGAATTGAAGACCATCTACCGGTACGTTTTAATCGAAATGATGCCGGCTTTTTTACTTGGCGTAACCCTTTTAACTTCCCTTTTTATGATCAACAAGGTCGCTCTCCTCCTGGATTTGCTATTGAATAAAAATGTCAATTTGGGGGATACACTCCTGCTTTTCCTCAGCCTCCTTCCCATGATTCTTTCCCTCACCATTCCCATGTCCATGATGGTGGCAACCTTGCTGGCGTTCGGCCGATTAAGTTCCGACATGGAGGTGACGGCTTTCAAGACCAGCGGCGTCCACCTTTTCCGCCTGATTGGTCCGGTTTTACTTTTAAGTTTTCTCCTGACCCTTTTCATGATTTTTTTCAATGACACGGTATTGCCCGCGGCCAATTCCACCTTCAAGAAGGTTCATTACCGTATCCTTCGTGATCAGGCCCATATCGCCATCAAGGAAAGGGTGTTCATCGACAAATTTGAGGGATACCAGTTTTACATTGACCGGCAGGACAGGGAGGGCTTGTTTTCGGACGTGAAAATGTTTTTTCGATGGTCACCCCAGGCCTCGATTCAGACGGCGCTTTCCAAAACCGGAAGACTCGAAAACGACCCGTCCACGATGCAGCTTTTTTTCCACATGAACAACGGAACCATCAACTGGGACAACCAAAACTTCCACACCTACAACCGCCTCTACTTTGAACGATTCACCACCAGGTTGAACCTGGAAAACCAGCTGGCCGGTATGACGGACCAAAAAAAGAATTTTGAGGAAATGACACTGAAGGAGCTCTCGGGGGAAATAAAAACCGCGCCGGAGCCTTCCCGAAGGTCCTCTTTGAAAAATGAATTTCACAAACGTCTTTCACTTCCCGTCGCCTGTCTGGCCTTGACCTGGTTCTGCGCTCCCCTGGGTCTTTGGCTTCGGTTCAAGGGGTTTATCGGGTTCGTAATAAGTCTCGCGATGATTTTCATTTACTATCTCATGTTCGACCTTGGACAGGTTTTATGCGAGCGGGGCCTGGTCCAGCCCCTCGTGGGTTTCTGGTGGGCGAACGGAATATTGATTCTTGGGGGAACCCTTGTTTATTACCTCCTGATTACCGAGGGAGCGGCGTTTAAAGGCGGAAACGGTTTGACCTCCCCGGGTCTTCCTCGAAAAACAGCGGGACAGGCGTCATGAAAATACTCACCCGGTACATTCTTTGGGAATTCCTGAAACCCTTCATTTTGTCCCTTGCCGCTTTCAGTGTCATCATCATGATTATCCAGGTGTTCAACGACATTCGAATCATCATGGAATTCAAACCGGGGTTCTTTCTGACCCTGAAATATTTCTTCCTCCAGATACCCTTTTTATTGATTCAGATCGTCCCGATCGCGGTTTTAATGGCCGTCCTTTTTTCCCTAAGCCACCTGTCTAAAAGCAGCGAATTGATCGCCATGAGGGCCGGCGGGGTTAGTATTTTCCTTGTCGCGTTTCCACTTTTTGTTTCCGGTTTGGTGATTTGCTGCCTGAGCATTCTCGTGAACGAAACCATCGTCCCCAAAACCACCCGAATGGTCCGCCATGCCAAGGTGGTTGAAATTCAGAAACAACCCGAAGAAACCTCGAGCCGCAGCCGCCAAAATATTTCGATGATCGGGGCCGGTAACAGGATTTACCATATCGGTTCCTTCGACGGAAACACCAACACCATGACCGATATCCTGATTTTGGAGTTTGACAGGGACACCCATTTAAAATCCCGTGTGGACGCCAAAAGCGCCATATACGAGGGGGAGAGATGGGTTTTCAACGGCGGTTATCTCCGGTTATTCGGCGGGGATGACGCGGAGGTTTCGGCTCGCGCTTTTGATCATGAGCCCGTTCCCCTGGAGGAAAAACCCCAGGATTTTCTCAAGGAACAAAAGGAACCCCAGGAATTGAGCCTGATGGAACTGGTCGGTTATGTCCGGCAGTTGAAATTAAACGGGTCGGATTACCACAAGGAACTGGTGGAATTGCATACCAAGATCGCCTTTCCTTTCGGCTGCATCATTTTAGCGATCTTGGGAATTCCGTGGGGTTGGACCATGGGCAAATACAGCGGAGTGGTTTTCAGCTTTGGAGTTTGTCTCTTGGTGGCTTTCTTTTATATCGGCGGGATGCAAATAGGCCACACACTGGGGGACTCGGGGGTCCTTTCCCCCGCCATTGCCATGTGGTTTATGAATTTCTTTTTTGGGGTTCTGGGTCCGTTGCTGTTGGTACGCAACAACCGCTAAACATCAGGCTCAAGGGACAAGTGAGAATTTGAGGGTTCAGGACTTGCCCGCGCCTTGACCCTCGCGCCTTGAACCGTCAGTTAGACGGCCAATATAAAAATCCCGTGTTTTTTCGCGTAAGCAATGGTTTTTTCACCCTCCAACAAAAAAGTCCGTCCTCCTTCGACCACTAGACCCTTCGACTTCGCGGCGGAAAGACTTTTCAGGGTTTTCAAACCAATGGCGGGAACATCAAAACGCCAGTCCTGTTTCGGGCTTGCGGCCTTGATGAGAATTGTTCCCACTCCCGCCCATTTTCCGGCCCTCCGAATGGTTTCATCCGTGCCCTCCATTCCCTCCAGGGAGACCACCGCGTTTTTTTTAATCATGACTGCCTGCCCGAAACCCAACCTGGAAAGGGCCCTGGCCTGTTTCAACCCGTAAGAAATTTCCCCGGGCCCTGGTTTTCCCGAGCCAGCCTTGGAAACCCATCCCTTCCTAATTAAAACACCCTCCATCAAAAAACGGCTGTCCAAAACCCGGAGGCCGTTTTTCAGCAATTCGCCCGCGACAGCCCTCAAAAGCGATTCCCCCGACCGGTCTTTTAATTTTGCCCAAAGGGCCAGGGCCTTCCAATCCAGTTTTAAATTTCGGAACGAAAGGGAATGCTGAATTTTTCCCAGCATCACGATTTTTTTAACGTTGTTTTTTTTAAAATGGGTTATGAGAGCTCCCAACTGACCCGGGGAAACCCAGAGGATGGCGCCGCCAAGGGAGTTCAAACGTGTGGAGGCGGAACCCCTCACCGCGGCCGTGACAAGGTCAAACCCTTTCGTTCTGGCCTGGCGGGCGAAAAGAATGGGAAGTTCCCCTGAGCCGGCGATTAAACCTATGACAGTTCGGTTTGCCACGGTTTAGCGGACAATTCCGCGGCTTGAGGTGCTTAAAAACTCGATGAGAATTTTTATTTCTTCCGTTGGCTGAAAATCAGCCGACAAGGCCAGGATCGCCTCTTTAACCGTCAGGTTATTCCGAAAAATGACCTTATGCGCCTTTTTAAGGAGGTCGATGGTTTCCTTCGGAAATTGGCAGCGTTCCAAACCAACCTGGTTGATCCCGATAATCCGAAGAGGCTCGTCCCCGGCGATCATATAGGGAAGAACATCCTGGACCACCCGGAAACCTCCCCCAATCATGGCGTGTTGGCCGATATGGACGAACTGATGGACCGGGGTTCCTCCCCCGACGGTGGCGAAATCCTCGATGACAGCGTGTCCTCCCAGCATGACCCCGTTGGCCAACTTGACGTGGTTTTTAATGACGCAGTTGTGCCCCACGTGGGTTTGAATCATGAGCCAGTTGTCATTCCCGATAACGGTTTTGGAACCTTCCCCCGTGCCGGGATTAATGGTGACGTACTCGCGGATAATATTTTCATCGCCGATTTCCAGGAAGGTTTCTTCGCCCGCATATTTCACGTCCTGGGGCTCACTGCCGATGACCGCTCCCGTAAAAATCCTGTTTCGTCTTCCCAGGAAGGTATTTCCCGTGATGACGCAGTGGGATCCCACATGGGTCCCTTCCCCCAGGGTGACATGGGCGTCCACGACGGAATAAGGGCCGATGGCCACACCTTCCCCCAAATGAGCCTTGGGGTCCACCAGCGCGGTCGGATGAATTTTTAACGAAGACACCGGCATCTTTACGATTCCTTTTTAATAGAGTCCATATCCACGATGGCGCAGGTGATCTCCGCTTCCACGGCGGTCTGCCCGTCAACAATGGCCTTACCCGCGATTTTTCCTATTTTGGACCGGACAAACAAAACCTCTATCTCAAACCTGATCTGGTCCCCCGGCATGATGGGTTTACGAAACCGGGCGTTATCCACTCCGGCCAAATACAAAATCTTTCCCTTGTTCGCGGGTTCACAAAGAAAGGCGATTCCCCCCGCCTGGGCCATGGCTTCAATCACCAGGACCCCCGGCATGATGGGATGCCCCGGAAAGTGCCCCTGAAAAAAGGGTTCGTTGATGGTGACGTTCTTGACGGCCACCACCTTTTTGTTGGGTTCCAGCTCCAAAATCCTGTCGACCAAAAGAAAAGGGTACCGGTGGGGCAGTATTTTTTGGATTTCCAAGATGTCTAACATGGGTCTCTCTCCCGATTCTTTTTTTGTTTTTTCCGCGCCATTTCCAAATTTTTCCAGAATGGCTTTCGCCAGTTCCACGTGATATCGATGCCCCGCCTTTCGGACGGTTACCTTCGCCCAAAGAGGGCGGTTCAAAAGTTTCAGATCCCCCAGTAAATCCAGGGTCTTGTGGCGGACAATTTCATCCTCATGGCGGAGGGGGCCGTTCACAATCCCCTTTTTTCCCATCACGACCGCGCAGGAAAAATCCCCGCCCTTGATGAGTCCCTGACGGCGCAATTCCTCGATTTCTTCCTCGAAACAAAAGGTTCGGGCCTGGGCCAACTCCTTTTCAAAACTTCCATCTTTTAATTCAAAAACCCGGTTCTGGTTTTCCAACCCGGGATAGGGAAAGGAAGTCGTCACATCAAGAAACAAACCCTCCGCCGGCTCGACCTTTAGTGAAACATCTTTGAAATTCACCTCAAAAGAATCCGTAACCTTCAGGGGTGTGGCGGGTGTTTCCTGATCCAAAATACCGGCTTTGTTAAAATATCCGCAAAAAGGAACAGCGCTTCCATCCAAAATCGGCATTTCCTCGGCGTCCATCTCCACTTTTAGGTTATCCAAACCAAAACCGTGAACGGTCGCTAAAAAATGTTCCACGGTATGAATACTTGCCTTCTTTTCCCCTGTCAGCGTGGTTCCCCGGGCCGTGTTGGTGACCGAAAAGGGGGAAAGGGGAATTTTAGCCCCTAAATCGCTCCGGATAAAAAGGATTCCGGAACCCGGCGGCAGGGGGGAAACCGTGACCTTGCATTTTTTCCCGGTGTGCAACCCTATTCCTTCGAATGAAAAAGGGCTTTTTATTGTTTTTTGGGTCCTAATTCCCTTTTCACTTTTCATCTTTTTTAATGCCTTGAATTTTTTCCAGGGCCCTTTCCAGGTTTCGAACCCTTTTGATCAATTCCGGTAATTGCCGACTGGCGGCGACGCGTTTCATTTCGGCGGAAAACTCGCTGGAGGGCGAGCCGAAATAATTCCCTTTTTCCGGAATGTCCTCCATGACTCCCGTCCGGGTATGCAAAATGACATTGTCCCCGATCTTGAGATGGCCCGCGATTCCCACTTGGCCTCCCATGATCACCTGGTTTCCGATTTGGGTGGACCCGGAAATTCCGGTCAAGGCCGCCATGACGGTATTTTCACCTATCACCACGTTATGGCCGATTTGAATCAGGTTATCGAGCTTGGTTCCCTTCCCGATTCTCGTGCTCCCCAATACCGCGCGGTCCACGCAGGTGTTGGAGCCAAGTTCAACGTCATCCTCAAGGACCGCGTTGCCCACCTGGGGGATTTTCACGTATTTCTCCCCATCCCGGGCGAAACCAAAACCATCGGAACCGACCACAGCCCCGGGTTGAAGAATAACCCGGTTGCCCAGGACGCAATTTTCACGAACGGTCGTGTTGGAATAAAGAAGGCAATCCTCTCCGATGGACGCGTTTTCCCCGATAAAGACTCCCGGAAAAAGGATGGATCGGGGACCGATTACCGCCCCGGCCGACACAAAAGCCCCCGGGGAAATACTGGCATGAGGATGAACTTTTGCGGTTGCATCCACGAAGGAACCCGTTTTGGCCCCTTGCGATGGAACCGCGGAGGGGTAAAAAAGACCTATGATCTTGGCGAGAGCCAGATAGGGATTCGAGGTCAACAAACAGGGCTTGGAGAACCCGGGGATTTCCTTTTCCGTCAAAAGAACGGAGGCCCCCGTGGTAGCGGCCTTTTTGGCATAACGGGGATTGGTCAGGAAGGTTAAATCACCCTTTCCAGCCGACTCCAGGGAAGCCACCCCGGTCAGAAGGAAAGTTCCATCTCCCCGTACGGTTCCGCCGACCTCTGCCGCCAAACGTTCCAAAGAAAAAGAATTTTTCATAACAACCGCTTTTCAAGGCTGAGACTATTTCTTCTTTGTTCCGGTGTCATCAGAAGAATCCGAATCAGACTTTTTATAGCTTTTTAAAATCGCGTCGGTTAAATCAATTCCACCGTTCAAATAAACGATTTTTTCGCTGTCCAATACCAGATCAACGCCCTTATCCTTGGCCATGGAAGCCACAATGGCCTTGAGTTCCTCAAGAATGGACTGTGTCATTTCGTTTTCCTTTGCCGCAAGCTCCATTTTGATTTGGTTTTCCTGCTGCAAATAGGTGTTCTGTTTAGCATCCAGCTCATTTTGCTTTTGTCTTTTTTGTTTCGCCGACAAAACCGAGTCGGAACTTCTTAATTCAGTAGCAAAATCCTTCAAGTCCTCCTGGGCCTCCTTGAGATCCGCCGCTTTTTTCTTCGCCATAGCGTTGAATTTTTTCTGGGCTTTGACGGTTCCAGGATATTCCTTGAAAAGTTTTTGTAAATCAACGGTTCCAACCTTCATGTCCTTGGCTGAAACAAAAGAGGCTATAAAAAAACAGCACAACATGGTGATAAAACGCATGACTTCTCCTTAAATTGGAGCCTCTGGGACAAACCCGGCGGCTTATTTTTTTTACCCGGCTCCGCCAATACTTTGCCGGGCTTACCCCACCCTTATGGCGGTTGACAACGCGTCTTAATCAAAAACTTAATCCGCGGATTAACCGCGAAAGAAATCCCGACGAAGGCGAAATTTTACACGATTCGTTACGGGAGAACAACGGAAGGTTTAAAATCGCGAGGGAAAAACCTGTTTTCCTGGCTTTAACCGCCCGCCAATTTCAGGAATTTTTCCAAAACTTCCCGGAAATGCGGGTGCATCGTGAGAAAGCGGAGTCCGTATTCATACCGGCCCAAATTCGGGAAATTTTGATGATTAGCACGGACAACCTCGGCCTCTGCCCTGACCATTTCCCGGAATTCCTCAAGCGGAAACTCAACCTCAATGGCTGATTGAACTTCCAGAAAATTTTTGGTGGTTAAAAAAAAACCGGTCCGGCTGATGTTGGACATGGTGTTGTTTCCATTGTGAAGCTCCGGCTCTGGGGACTCCCCAACCGGGGATTTGAGAAGGCGAAAACGCATGTGAATGCGGACAGGAAACCTTTGGGCGATTCGGTTATCCGCTGGAAAAGGTCCGGCCATCCTTACCCACCCGTCTTAAAATAATCGTTCAACTTCTTTAGGTCTTCCTCATAAACCGGGATGAACTGAATTCCCGAATTAAATTCCCCCTTTGAACTTCCCTCCCGGGGGCGGCACCAAATGACCTTCGCGACCGTTCGGATCAAACCAACCTTGGGAATATCAACTTCCAATTCGAGGACACTTCCACTTTGAAAAGGTTTATCGGAAACCACCTGCAACCCCCCCAGGCTTAAATCCTGGATCTCGGCCTTTAAACCTAGGGTTGGATCCTTGACATCCTTTTCCAGGTTTTCAATCTGAAAAATCTTATATCGGACCGGGACTGATAAATTTACGCGGTTGTCTCTTCGATTCTCCAGTTGCATGGGGCAAACTTCCGAAAAAAACATTAAAGTCTAGAGGTATTATGCAACAAGATGGGAAAGACCAAGGGGGAAAAAAACAAAACCTATTAAAGGCTTTATTTTTTAAAGAATTATTAAAGAAAGAGAAGAACCGCGGTAACCACGGCGGTGGCCCCAACAGCCAAAATCTTAACCGCACTCGATGGTTTTTTCTTATCGTTGTCAACATTGCTCATTTTCATGGCGTCAAAAGGACGTCCGTAACCCCAAAATTCCTCTTCCTGAACCTTTGGCTTTTCAACCGAGGTATTGGCCGGAACCGCGGCGACGGCCTGTTGGGTTTGTCCCGCCGGCATTCCGGCGTAAGGCATGAAATTGAATCTTCCCAAGGTCGCGTTGAAAGCTCCGTCATAAATGGTTCTCATGATTTGTTGGGCGTCCAGGGAATGAAAATCGTTGTTGGGGGCGGAAAGGGGCTTCGCCGAATAATGAAGGACATTAAATTTGAGGTTGGTGTAAATCTTGTTTCCGGAAATATTGGGTGTTCCAAACTCCCTCAAATAAAAACCGTAAGTATTATTGTAAATTTCATTACTGGTAATGACCGGGCTGGCCGTATCGGCCATCAGGACAACTCCATATCCATTGGCGGTGATCTTGTTTCCAATAATTTGGGGTTGTGAATTCGCGAAAACCTCTATTCCACTCTTGGCACCGTAAATGGCGGATTGGGTAATGGTAGGGGAGGAACCGCTGCAAACAATCCGCCCGCCCTTGATTAAACATCCCTGGATGACGGAATTCAACGGATCACTGTTGGAAAAGAAAATAGCGCCCCAAAGTGAACCCGCGACAGCGGGTGAAAAAGAAATGGGGGAAGTTGAATTCCCAACAGCCTTTAACCCGCCCTGAATCTGCAAATTGGGCCCCGAGCCGGGTTTTCCTCCAGTAGGAACCGCGAAACGGACCTCCACCCCGGGATCAATTGTTAAAACCGCGCCTTTCAAAACGGTAATATCATTTTGAAGGACATAAGGGCTGTTGTCCTTGGTCCAATTTGTTGAAACGGAAATGGAATCCTTGACGTAAGTGGGACCCACAGCCTGCGCAGTTTCAATATTCAGCAAAAGAATCAAAGCGGCCAGGCCGGAGATGAAATATTTCATGGAGGATAACCTCTTTTAAACAAGGGTGGGAAAACGTTGAGTAGTTTAACAAAAGGCCTAATCTTTGCAAAGTTTAAATTGGTCGAACAAACATTGAGAAAAACCAACCATTGCATTAAAGCAAACCGGTTTCATTTAAACCTGCTAACGACTTTGGGCGCCAAAACTTTAATAAACCCCGGCACGCTTAAAACGTTAAAGCCTTAACGGCCGATTAAACACCTTTCTTTTTTCGCTTTCATGCTTTCTACCATTTCTTGAAGACAAAAAATACCGCCCCGGCCATCAATGAAAAACCGACCAAATAATTCCATTTGAATTCTTCCTTAAGGCAAAGGATCGAAAACGCGCAAAACACAAGCAATGTAATAACTTCCTGGATGGTTTTGAGCCGCGCCGTGGTGAACTGGTAGCTTCCGATTCGATTGGCGGGAACCTGAAAACAATATTCAAAAAAAGCGATGAACCAACTCGCGGTGATCGCGATTCACAGGGGGGAGGAGCGGTATTTCAGATGGCCGTACCAGTAAATTTGGCCAGGGCGCAGAAGGCTTCGTAAAATAAAAACATAAATAAAATTTCCAAATAAAAAATTGGCTTGCCAACCGAAGCTGGCAAAATCAACGCGCGTCCTCCTTCGCCAAGGCTTCGGAGGACAACCTTCGCTAACTTCAACAACGTTAAAGGTAGCGAAGGTTGGTGGAGGTGGTGGGAATCGAACCCACGTCCTGAAAAACATCCGTAATGGGCACTACGTGCGTAGCTCCGGAATGAGTCTCGCTCTCCGCTCGCTCCCGAGCGGCCGGCGAAGAGCCAGTCCCTTTGGTTCTCGTCCGCTCATCGGTGGAACAACCCTGTTGCGGACCAGCCTACTACTTACGTCCCGTTCCCTTAATAGGCATCAAGGACAAGACGCTAACCGCTTTAAGCGGCCAGAGCTAACTGATTGTCGGCAGTTAAACCGTTGCCATGTTTGACGAGCGATGGCGCCTCGACACGCACCCAAAAGTTCAGCTTCCCAGTCGAAACCGGTCACCCCCACATTCTCTATATTTCAATTATGTTCAAACCCAACGGCGTTACTTTACGGCTTAATCCCCAGTTTCTCAAGGACGGCCGGAATATCCCTTATTTCCACATGACTGAGCCAAATGTTATCAGGAAAAATCATCACATTCGCGCCTTCTTCGCAGACATCAAGGCACTTTGATTTGGAAACCCTTATCTTTTCCACCTGACCAGCCGCCTTAACGGCCTCCTTAAGCTTCTCCGAAAGTTCCTTGCCGCAAAATGTCGCGCCGCAAGAAACCCGTTCCCCGGGCGCCCGTTCATTCACGCAGACAAATACATATTTTTCAAATTTGGGTTCAGATTGTTCCATGTCCGCTCTTTCTTTTCGAGGCTGACGCAGGGGCGGGTCTAAGACCCGCCCCTTCAAAATCAACACCCAACCAAGGGCGAGGCATGCCTCGCCCCTACAACAACACCCACCGCGATAATTCCTTTCCAAATCGTAGGGGCGGCACGGGGGCCTGCCCCTATAGAACCAAATTCATTCACCCATGACCTTTAAAATAACTCTCTTTTTCCTTTTTCCGTCAAACTCAGCATAGTAAATCTGCTGCCAGGTTCCAAAATCTAGTTTCCCTTCCGTAACCGGAACAACCACTTCATGGTGGACCAAGATGCTTTTCAAGTGTGAATCACCGTTATCTTCCCCCGTCTGATGATGCCGGTAATTTTCCTTAAAGGGCGCCAGCTTTTCCAGCCACTCATCAATATCTGCGATCAATCCGTTTTCCGCGTCATTGATATAGACACCCGCAGTTATGTGCATTGCCGAAACCAGGACCATTCCTTCCTTGATTCCGCTTTTCCTGACGGCTTTTTCCACATCGTTGGTGATATTAATATATTCCCGGTGGTTTTTTGTGTTAAACCAAAGATATTCCGTTAAGAATTTCATTTCCAACTCCTTTTATTTCCAAACCACCAACACAAGCCCCCCAAGAATTAGAAAAGCCCCAAAACCCCGGGATTTCCAACCCTGTTTTTCACCCAATAGAAAATAACTTAAAACAAACCCGACTACCAGATTGAAGCGAACCAATGGACTAACCTGGCTTAAGGGTGCCATTTGAAGGGCCGCGTAAAAAACAACGGTTGAAACGGCCGAGAACAAAATCAGAAGCCAATTCACTCCGAGGTTTCGAACAACCGCTTTGACTGAAGTCGTCCTTCCTTTTAAACCCCCAAGGGTTAAAAGTACGGCGCCGATCAAAAAAGCAAAACAGGAGTGAAGTAAAAATCCGCTTTCGGGAAGGGCCAATTTGCTGAATACCCCGCTTAAGGAACCGATCAACGCGGCGCCAAGCCCCCACCAGGACCAATGACCCCGGTAGTAAAGCCAAATGGCCCCCGCCACCACCAAAAAAACTCCCAACCAGAGGCTTGGGCTGATCGTTTCCCTTAAAAACAGCAAAGCCCAAAAGGCGCTGAAGAAGGGTGTCACATTGCTTAAAGCGTAGGTGGAATAATAATCCCTCCTGGCCCCGCGGGTAAGCGCCCAAAGGCTCGCGCATTCCATGGTTCCGCTCATCGTGGTAAAAATCCACCACTTCAGCGATAAAGTTTTGAGGGAAAATAACGCGAAGGGCATGAGGGCCAAAGCAACTCCCCATCTCATGCTGACGGTGAAGGTTAGGGCTCCTTCTTTTTGAACCCGCCCCTTGATCTGGGAGCTCCAGACAGCGTTCAAAACCGCGGAGGTTAGTGTGAGCCAGACCCAGGTCATATATTATCCTCTTGGTCATTATTTAGGGGCGCGATTCATCATGCCCTTGGCGCCTTAAAAGCCGCGCCCACAGGATGGAATTCACCCGATCGCGACCAAAAACAATCCCGTTAATATCAATCCCCCGCCCAGCGCCTTTTGCTTCCAACCTGTTCTTTCTTTCAACAAAAAGTAACTAAAAAAGAACCCAAAAAGAAGATTAGCCCGTACCAAGGGATTAATCTTGGACGCGGGTGAGTGGCTTAAAGCGACATAGAATAAAACTGAAGCGAGGAAGGACCAAAAAGCCGGAGCAAGGATTTTTTTCCATTCCTTTACCATGATCTTGGGCCGCAAACGGGAGTTCGCCAGACTTTCCAATGGGACGAGGAACAATGCACCAATCCCGAAAGACCAAAAAGCGAAAAACATCGGAGGTGAATCAGCCAAAGCCATTTTATTCACGATAACACCCGCCGTGGAAAAAACAGCTCCCCATAGACCTCCCCAGGACCATCCGCCCATCCGGTGAAAAATAAAAGCTCCCATGGCGATAAGAATTCCCCCGGCGACCAGGGATCCTGATTGGGCCTCACCTAAAATAATTGGCGCGGCCAGTACCGTAAAAAAGGGCGTAAGATTATAAAAGGCGTAGGTGGTGTAATAATCTTTTTGCACCCCCCTGACCAGCATCCAGGTTCTCAATCCCTCAAAAAAACCAGCGAGAAGGGTTAATCCCCACCATTTTAAGGAAAGGGGCCAAGTCCACTGAAACAAGGCCAAGGGAAGGAGCATCAGGGCCGTCAAAAGACGAAAGACCAGGGTGAACTCTCGGGGAGAAACCCGATGTAAAATTTTCTTGGAAAGGGCCGTCCAAAGGGCGTTAAAGAAGCCGGCCACCACCGCCATCCCGAGCCACAGCATCAAAGCACGACCCTTTTAGCCACCGATGAATGGGATGAATACGGATACCCAAAAGGGAATTTCCTGTTTTTCAAAAAAAGATTTAAAGCCATCTGTGTTTATCGGTGTTCATCGGTGGCTCAATGGCTTGCGATTGGTTCTTCGTCGAACTGTTCCTTGTCATTCAATACCCATGATTTCATAGAGGTGAACTTACCCTTTTGGATGGACATGATGACGTAGGAAAAACCAGGCCAAGCCGCCTGTCGGTCTGTTTCCGAGGCTTTATCAGTGTGATCAGGATGGGAATGGAATATCCCCAGAACATCCAATCCCTTTTGCCGGGCGAGGGCTTCCCCCTTCATATAATCTTTAGGATCCATGTCATATCGGGTTTCGGGCTTGAGTTTATTCAGGTTGCCGCATTCAAAAACTTCCGTGACGACACGGGGTTCCCCCGCCTTTCCAAACATAAACCCGCAAATCTCATAGGGATATCCCTTTTCGGCAATAGCGATCATGACTTTCTTCGCCTGTTCATTTTTAAAAGAAATCATTATTCCCACACTCTTGTCGATAAATATTTATCTCCAGAGTCCGGGAAAATGGTGACGATGCAACCCTTTTTAATCTCCTTCGCCAATTGAACGCAGCCCGCCATCGCGCCTCCGGAAGAAAGACCCGCCAGGATTCCCTCTTTGCGGGCCAAGACCTTCACCCATTCGTAACTTTCATCCGTATCAATATCAATATGCTGGTCATAGGAATTCTTGTCATAAATCCCAGGCACGATGGAGGAGGCCATGTGTTTCAGCCCTTCCAACCCATGGAAAGGCTGGGACGGTTCCATGGCCACTACCTTAATAGATGGTTTCATTTCCTTTAGGCGCTTTCCTGTTCCGATGAGGGTTCCGCTGGTTCCAATTCCCGCCGCGAAATGAGTGATCCTATCTCCCAACAATTCCATGATTTCCTCGGCGGTCGTGAGCGTATGCGCTTTTGGATTTTCGGGATTGTTGTATTGGTCGGGGACAAAATATTTTTCAGGGTCTTTTTTATAAAGTTCTCGCGCCAAAAGAATGGCGCCGTCCGACCCTTCCATCTCGCTGGAAAAGTGGACTTCGGCGTTAAAAGACTTCAAGATTCGTTTGCGTTCATCACTGACGTTGGCAGGAAGAGCCAAAACCACCCTGTAACCAAGGGCCGCCCCGATCATGGCGTAAGCGATACCGGTATTACCCGAGGTCGCGTCAAGGATGGCTTTGTCCTTCGTGAGCTTCCCGTTTTTGAGACCTTCCTGAATCATTCGCAGGGCGGGACGGTCCTTGACGGATCCGCCGGGGTTGAAGGACTCGAGCTTGGCGAAAATTTCAACACCAGGCACATTATGGGAATGGATCTGAACCATGGGGGTGCGGCCGACTAATTCCGTGACGCTTTCGAAGATTCTGGGTGGATTGGAAATGGAAACAGCCACGGAAACCTCCTTAGGCACATCTAGCACCAAGACTCCAAGCCACCAAGAAAATATTTTATTTCAGGAGCCTGTTTCCAATCCAATTTTCAAAATCTTGGCGTCTTGGAGTCTTGGAGCTAGACTTGGTGTTAAAGATTATAAAAAACTTCCCGGCCGATATACCTTGCGGCGTCACCCAGTTCTTCCTCAATCCGTAAAAGCTGGTTGTACTTGGCGATTCGGTCCGTCCGAGAGGCCGAACCTGTCTTGATCTGTCCCGAATTGGTGGCAACCGCGATGTCTGCGATGGTGGTGTCTTCGGTTTCTCCCGAACGGTGGGAAACAATCGCGGTGTAGCCAGCCTTCTTGGCCATTTCGATGGCCTCAAGAGTTTCAGTCAGGGTTCCAATTTGGTTGACCTTGATCAATATTGAATTGGCGATTCCCTTTTCAATCCCGGACTTCAACTTCTTGGTATTGGTGACAAAAAGATCATCCCCGACAATTTGGACTTTTTTTCCAAGCTTTTCAGTCATCAATTTGAAGCCGTCCCAATCATTTTCATCCAAACCATCCTCAATGGAGATGACCGGGTACTTGGCGCAAAGGGCCGAATAAAACTCCACCATTTGCTGGCTGTTTTTTTCCTTCTGAACTTCCGCCTCCAAAATGTACTTCCCGCTGGGTTTATCAAAGAAGCTGGAGGAAGCCGCGTCGAGGGCGATCAAAACGTCTTTTCCGGCTGTGTAGCCGGCCTTTTGAATAGCTTCCATGATGACCTGGAGCGCTTCCTCGTTGGATTTAAGGTTTGGGGCAAAGCCCCCCTCATCACCCACGGCGGTATTGAGCTTATTGTCATGGAGCACTTTTTTCAAATTATGAAAAACTTCGGCGCCAATTTGAAGCGCGTGGCGGAAGGTTTTGCCACCCACCGGCATGATCATGAATTCCTGGAGATCAACATTGTTGTCGGCGTGCATCCCGCCGTTGATGATATTCATCATCGGCACCGGCAGCAAATTCGCGTTGGACCCGCCCAAATATTTGTAGAGGGGAAGTTTGGTGGAGACCGCCGCGGCCTTGGCGTTGGCGAGCGAGACGCCCAATATGGCGTTTGCCCCGAACTTCGCCTTGTTCGCGGTTCCATCCAATTCATTCAGGAAGGAATCCAGCGCCCTTTGATCCGTGCTTTCCATCCCCTTGACCTTCGGGGCAATTTTGCTGTTCACGTTCGCGACGGCCTTTAGGACTCCCTTGCCAAGGTAACGCTTTTTATCCCCATCTCGAAGTTCAACAGCCTCATATTCACCCGTGGAGGCTCCCGAGGGAACCGCCGCCCGGCCCAAAGTTCCATCCTCCAAAATGACCTCCACCTCAACGGTTGGAAAGCCCCTGGAATCCAGTACTTCACGGCCCTTCACCTCGGTAATTCGGCGGCTCATGTCGTCTCCTCCCAATTGGGTAAATGGTTAAATGAGGGTTGATTCTACCCTTGGGGCTGGAGAACGGCAAGACTTTCAGGGAAACCGCGCCCCCTTTTCTGAAAAACCTCCGAAATTAAAACCAACATCCCGAAAGAAAATAAGTTTTTAAAAGTTTACCGAACCCATTTGAAATATAATCCCTAAAACAAATTTCACTCGGGTCAAAAACTGGACGAAGGCGGTTGTTCATGCACACTCCCCTGCCAAAACTCAACCCGCGTTACGGCCTTTCGGCCTTTCTCGCGGGCGCCGTCGTTCTTTTTATCGAGCTGGCCGGGACAAGGCTTCTCGCCGCCGTTTTCGGCTCAAGCCTTTACGTTTGGTCCGCGCTTATTACCGTCACACTTCTTTCCCTCGCGGCGGGGGCCTGGTGGGGCGGTTGGTTCGCCGACCAATGGGAAAGTCCTAAGGTTCTTTCTCTTCTCTGGTTTTGTTCCGCCCTAACGATGGGTATGGTGGTTCCCCTGAGGGGACTCATCTTTCCCCTCGCCGACCAGGTTGATTTGAGAATCGGGGTCCTTCTTTGCTCCCTTCTTCTTTTTTTCATGCCCTTGGCTTTTCTCGCCGCGGTCCCACCCGTCCTCATCAAATTAATGAATCCCGATCACCGGCATTTGGGCCGGGTGGTGGGAAAAATTTCAGCCCTCGGCACCGCGGGCAGTTGTTTCGGGGCAATTGCCACAGGATTTTATCTGGTCCCCAGCTTTCCCCTTACCAAACTTTTCCTTTATTTGTCACTCCTCCTTTTCCTGGCCGGAATAATCTCCTCATGGAAAACGGGAAATAAATTAACTAAAGTTCTTCTCCTTTTTTCCTGGATAGGTTGTTTGCTTTTATTCTCCCCCGAAAGAAATCTTTCCCTTATAGGAAACCGCGCGACATCGGCCGACCTTGAAATAAACCAAAGTCTATACGGACAGCTTCAGGTAATGGAGGAGGAATCCAAACGTCTATTATTCCTGGACGGAATTTTTCAAGGTGGAATGAAGTACCCCTCAGGAGTTTCCCTGACACAATACACGGCCACCATGGAAATCCTGGGATTATCCGCCGTCCCGAACCCGGGGAACATTCTGGTTATCGGCCTCGGATCGGGTGTTATCCCATCCGACTTTCATAAAAAAGGGCTAAACGTTGAGGCGGTGGAAATAAATCCCCAGGTCGTTGATCTTTGCCGAAACTGGTTTGATTTGCCGTTGCCCATTGAAAAAATTCACCGGATGGATGGCCGGCAATACTTGAAGGGTTCACGGGAAGCTTTTGATTTGATTTTTTTGGACGCGTTCGCGGGGGAGGAAATGCCGGCCAATCTTCTGACCCTCGAGGCGTTTCAATCGGCTCGAAATCATCTGTCAGACCAGGGAGCGCTTTTATTGAATTATGTCGGTTTTTCCCAACCGCCTTCTTCTCGGGTTTTATCGACGATTACCGCCACCTTGAAAAAGGTTTTCCCATCCGTTGGCATTTTTAGGGCGGGAGACAAGGAAAGTATCGCCAATTTTATCGTTGTCGCACGGGTTAAAGAGGGGCCTTGGAGTCCCACTCCGGATATCCCCTGGGGGAACAATGAAACCGCCAGTCTTTCAAAAATTCTGGGGAACCTTGTCCAGCCGGACGAACCCTACCCCTTTCTCATTCGTGATGATTATTCCCCGCTGGAATGGCTGGATAGGAAAACAAGATTTGCCTGGCGGGAAAAATGCGTGGGTTTGATGCAGTTAGCACAAACGGGGCTTTAACATCCCGTTGTCCCAAAAAATCAAAATGAATCCAGGTTGTTGAAAACCAAACCTGTTACCAGCTTGGGAAAAAAATAGGTGGACTTCTGGGGCATACGCTCCTGCTTCATTGCAATCTCCCTCAATTGTTCAATTCGGGTTGGATTTAAAAAGAATGTCGCGGCGAATTCCCTCTTTTTCAAACGTTTCACTGCTTCATCCGCTTTGCTCGTAAAGGATATTTCGTGTTCCACCTTTTCCTTGGTAATTCCGAAGAAAGGTTCCAGAATCAGCCGGTGAAGAAGAGTAACGTCGAGTTTTTTCTGGGGGTCTGAAACGTCGCTCAACAAGGGGGAATGGACGACCGATTTGGCGAATTGAAGGGCATAGAGTTTTTTCCCGTCAAAGGAAAGACCAATGGCGGGTTCTTTTTTCCCCAGCTTTTCCATCCATTTCCAGGGAGCGAGCCCCGCGATGGTTTTGGGGTATTCATGAAGCTCTCCCAGGGAAGACAACCGGCTCAATAACAACCTGGGGGAGGTAATCAACCGCTGGGGAAGCATGCGGTGGGTAGGCAAAATAACCAAACCCGGATCCTCCATGGCGACAAACATCATCATCACATAATCAATCGCCCTCGTCCCCATCCTGCCTTTGTCGTTTTTATTTCGGAAAGCCTGATATGCCAGCGCTGTTTCGTAGCGGTGATGTCCATCGGCGATGAAAAGGGTCGCGTTTTTAATTTTCCGTTGGACTTCCCTTATGACCTTCGGGTCCGAAACCTTCCAAACACGGTTTTGAATTTCGCTCGGGTAATTCACGGTGATATCGGCTTTTTTCGAAGTGATCTTTTTCAAGAGCTTCCCCACCCCGCCCTTGTCGGGATAAAGGGAAAAAATCGAACTGAAGTTGGAATGACAAGCCTTCATCAGTTTCAACCTGTCGGCCTTGGGTCCGCTTAAGGTGTGTTCATGGGCGAGGATTCCGCCTTTTTTTTTGCCGAAAGGGGTCAGCTGGGACAAGGCGATAAAACCCGTCCTTTGGTAGGTTTTCCCTTGAACCTTGAAACCCTGTTGGTAAACATAAAGCAACGGGCCTGCGTCCTGCCGCAAAATATTTCTTTTTCTCCAATCGGAGAAAAACTTTTGCGCGCTTTTGTAGTCGGAAGCGGCGTGCTTTTCATGGCTGGGGTTTCCAATAATCAGCCGAATAACATTTAAGGGGCTCGAGCCCTTCAATTGCTTTTTTTGCTGGGTGGAAATGACATCGTAAGGAGGAGCCAAAACCCTGCTTAATTTGGGGGAGGTTTCCTGGTAACGGATGCCCCGAAAAGGAATAATATTCGCCATAAAAAACCTTTCACCACAAATTACACAAGGTTCACAAAACCTTAAACAATGGAAATTATAAAAGTCATACTTCGTGAACTTTGTGATCTTCGCGGTTCAATTTTTGATTGATCTCAGGTTTTGCGGGCCAGCAGTCTTTTGACCTCATCACTAAAGGCGTTGATGTCCTTGAATTGGCGGTAAACGCTGGCAAAGCGGACATAAGCCACATCATCGAGATCCTGGAGCCGCTTAATGACCATTTCCCCGACCTCGGTTGAATTAATTTCTTTCGCGGCTCTTTCCATCAAGGCCGTTTCAATGTCGTCGACCAGGGCTTCAATTTTTTCCGAGGACACAGGACGTTTTTCCACGGCTTTGCGGACACCCGCAACAATCTTCAAACGGTCAAAAGGCTCACGCCGGCCGTCCCGCTTGACGACCATGGGAAGAATTTCCTCGATCTGTTCATAGGTCGTAAAACGCTTCTCGCATTTAAGGCATTCGCGGCGTCGGCGGATCGCCGAACCGCCCTTACTCGGCCTTGAGTCCATGACCTTGTCTTCCTGATGTCCACAAAAGGGGCACTTCATCCACAACTCCTCAACCGGTAGTGGCATAACAACAACGGGCCGAATTATACCATAGGTGGGTGGAATTGATAAAACATCTATCAACCACTTGAGTGAGGCGGGAAATCAAAGGGGTTTAAAGGTATTTTTCAAAACCCGGGCGGGTCAATTCAGGGAATGATTTCGGTTCCAACACCCTGGGGAGTAAAAATCTCCAAAAGGAGGGCGTGGGGCAGTGTCCCGTCAATAATGTGGGTTTTATGGACCCCGCCCTTAATCGCTGTCAGGCAGGCCTCAATTTTAGGAATCATTCCCCCGGAAATGACCCCCGCTCTCAGAAGTTTGGGAACATCTTTTACCCGGACAGTTGAAAGAAGAGTCTTGGGGTCGTCTTTTCTTTTGCAAATTCCAGGCACGTCGGTAAGGAAAACCAATTTTTCCGCTTTAAGGGCGCCGGCAATCGACCCTGCCGCCTCGTCCGCGTTTACGTTATAGGTATGGCCGTCCAAACCAAGACCCAGCGGCGCGATCACGGGAATAAATTGTTCCCGATCAAGACTTTGAAGCACTGCCGTGTTTACCTTTGAAACTTTCCCGACGAATCCGATATTTTTTCCTGATTTGGATTTCATCCGCGAGGCCTGAAGCATGGCCCCATCCTTGCCGGTTAAGCCGACCGCCCTCCCCCCCAATTGATGAATGAGGCTGACCAGTTGCTTGTTGATCTTCCCACCCAAAACCCTTTCAACCACCTTCATAGTTGGGATGTCCGTGACCCGTAATCCATCCACAAACCGGGAACGAATTCCGAGTCTTTCGGTGGCTTTGGTAATGTCCTTGCCGCCGCCATGAACCACCAACGGCCTCATTCCGACGAATTTCATCAGAACTATGTCTTGAAGGGTATTTTTTAAGTCGGCTTCCCCGGAACGTGTGCTTCCACCATACTTGACCACCACCGTCCGGCCAAACCATTGCTTGATGTAGGGAAAGGCCTCGATTAGAATTTTAGCTTTTTCGATGGATTCCTTCATTTTTCAAAACCCCAATAAGAACCGCCAAGACGCCAAGGGCGCCAAGAACGGCAAATTCAAAAGCACACACATTTTAAACCCTTTTGTTTAAAGGGAATTTTTTTCTTGGCGCCCTTGGCGTCTTGGCCGTGGAATGATTACGTGGCCGGAGCGGCCTCTGTTACGGCGGATTCCGACTTGGGAAATTCCTTGTAATCACATTCCTTATTGGGACAGGAAATATGGGGGCCAAGGGTTTTGGTGTACTTGTCCACCAAAAAGGGATTGGCGCATTGGGGGCAGGCCCTTGGCACCGGCTTGTTCCAGGAAACAAATTTACAATCGGGATACTTATTGCAGCCGTAGAAAATTCCCCTTCTTGAGCCCCTGGAAACCACATCCCCCCCGCAACCCAACGGGCAGGCGATCCCCAATGAAATAGGTTTTGCGGTTTTGCACTCCGGGTATTTTGAACAAGCCAGGAATTTTCCGAACCGGCCCATTTTCACAACCATTTCCGAACTGCACTTCGGGCACTTTTCGTCGGTTTTGGTATCGGTGTCCAATTGGATGGAGCCGTCGGAGGTTTCCTTGAGGCCCTTGGCGCTTTTGCATTCGGGGTATTTGGAACAGGCAAGGAATTTTCCGTGCCTTCCCCACTTTACGATCATCATCTGTCCGCATTTATCACAGGGAATATCGGTGACCTGTTCGATTTTGCTCTTTTCGGTGCCGATATGCTTGTCCGCTTCGTCAAGGGATGCCTTAAAGGGAACGTAAAACTCCTGAATAACCGAACGCCACTCCTGCTCCCCCGATTCAACCTGGTCCAGCTCCGTCTCCATTTTCGCCGTAAAAGCATAATCCAGAATCACCGGGAAATGCTTGATCAGGAGTTCATAAACCAGATTTCCGAGCTCCGCCAGGAAAAACCTTCCGTTTTCTTTCTTAACGTAAAGACGGGTTTGGATGGTTTCCAAAGTCGGCGCGTATGTGGAGGGGCGGCCAATCCCCATTTCCTCGAGGGTTTTAATCATGGAGGCGTCCGTGAAACGCGGTAATGGCTGTGTGAAATGTTGTTCCGGAATAGGAACCTGCCAAATCATTTTTTGCTTTTCCTCAATTCCCGATAATTTATTCGGGTTCACTTCCTCAGTGGCCTCAGTCCCCGCGTCAACTTCCTTTTTGTCCTCATCCGCGGCCTCCTCATAAACTTTGGTATATCCCTCAAAGAGGGTTTCGGTCCCGCTGGCCCGAAAAACCGCGTCAGATCCGCTAATTTCAACACTGGTCTCCCGATAGAGGGCGTTGCTCATTTGGCTGGCGAGGAAATCCTCCCAAATCAGCTGGTAAAGCTTGAACTGCTCGGGAGTCAGGAAGTCCTTCATCTGGTCCGGAGTGCGGAAGGCCGAAGTTGGGCGGATGGCCTCATGAGCGTCCTGAATTTTTCCCTTGGAGGCCGTATCCCTGTCGCCGGGCCCGAGGTACTTGTCCCCATAGGTCTGGGCGATGAATTTGGAAGCCTCGATTTTGGCGTCCGGGGAAATCCTCTTGGAATCCGTTCTCATATAAGTAATCAACCCAACAGGGGCTGATTCACCGATTTCAATACCTTCATATAAACCCTGGGCGATGGACATAGTCTTGCGGGCCCCAAACCTCAATTGTTTATAGGCTTCCTGTTGTAACTTGGAAGTAGTGAAAGGCATGGGGGGTTTTTTGGACTTTTCACGGTGAAGGACCGCCGATACGCTGAAATCAGCCCCTTTGAGCCGTTCAATCAGGGCCTGGGTTTCCACCTGGGTTTTCAAGTCGGGTTTCTCACCCTTCAGTTTGGCCAGTTTGGTCCGGACGATTCGCTTATCCTCGGTTAAAAAGTCGGCTTCAAGAGACCAATATTCAACGGGTTTAAAACCCTCAATTTCCTTTTCACGCTCATAAATTAACCGAAGTGCCACCGACTGGACACGGCCGGCGGAAAGTCCACGCCTTATGCTCTGGTGAAGGAAGGGGGAAATTTTATACCCCACCAACCTGTCCAAAACACGCCTCGCTTGCTGGGCATTGACCATGTTCAGGTCCACCTCGCTCGGGGACTTGATGGCCTCTTCAATGGCGGTTTTGGTGATTTCATTTAAACGAAGGCGGAAGATTGTCGGAACTTTTTCCATGGCGGTCAGAAAATTCTTGATGTGCCAGCCAATAGCCTCCCCCTCGCGGTCGGGGTCAGCGGCCAGGTAAACGGATTCGGCCTTCAGGGCGGCCTTTTTCAGTTCCTTAATAATGGATGCTTTCCCGCGGATAGGGCGGTAGGTGGGTTCAAAATTGTTGTCCACGTCCACGCTTAATTTGCTCTTGGGAAGGTCGATTAAATGGCCTTTGGAGGCCAGAACAAGATAATCAGAACCTAGGTATTTATTGATGGTTTTCGCTTTGGAGGGGGACTCAACAATAACCAATTTCTTCGCCGGTTCTTCTTTTTTCTTCCCTTTGGGTTTCTTGACCTTCACGGCCTCGGCGGGCTTTGGGGTTTCGTCGCTGGAAGCTGGATCGGTTGCGAGGGATTCTTCACCATCGGTGATATCGGCGTTGGCTTTTTTTGCCACGATGACTCCAGGGGAAAAATTTTAGAATGTCCGCCAAAACAACCGGCTGACTCAGGCGCAAGGATAGGCAGGTCCCAGGGGATTGTCAAGTTTTCCCCTTTTTCGCGGAGGAGAACCCAAAAACAAAAACTTCACCAAACCCTTTGAAATACTTTAAAACCACAAGCACGGAAGGATAAAAATATTCCATGGGCCGACGATGATTGAGGGGGGAAATCAAAATGAAATACGATTCGAATTAAATTTTAAAATAGCAATGGCCTGGAGCCTGTTCCACCAGACCCTTCATTTCAAGGTTCAACAGAAGCTCGTTTAAGCGCCTCAAAACCATCCGGGTTTCCCGCAGTAAAACATCCACATGGACGGGTGAATAAGTCAATTTTTCAAGAATTCCCTTTTCTTCCTCGGTCAAATTTTCGATTTCGGAAATGGTGGCTTGTCTGGTTCTTCGGGTCCGAAAAACGGTTTCGGCGCTCATGTCCTGGAGTTCGTGAAATATGTCCTCCACCCCCATTACCAGCTTGGCCCCTTCCTGGATCAAGGCATGAGCCCCTTCTGATTCGGCGTGGGTAATGGGTCCCGGCACGGCGAAAACGGGTTTGCCCTGGTCATTGGCGTGGTCTACCGTGATAAAGGAACCACTGTCCTTCTTCGCCTCGACCACCAAAACGCCGCGGGATGCGCCGCTAATCAAACGGTTTCGCTGTGGGAAATGCATCGCCAAAGGTTTTGCCATCAGCGGGTATTCGCTAAAAACCGCTCCCCTTTCGGTAATTTCCCGGGCAAGCCTGTTGTTTTCAGGTGGATAAAGGTTTAAGAGGCCGCTGCCCAAAAAGGCTATAGTTCGGCCGCGGGGGTAACGGAGGGCTCCCTGGTGGGCGAGCGAATCAACCCCCCGCGCCAAACCCGAGATGACGGTATATCCCGCCCTGGCGACATCCTCCGAAAGACGAAGCGCGGCGGTCTTGCCATAGGCGCTGGGCCGCCTGCACCCGATGACCGCGATGGACTTTTCATCCTCGGGCAAATAACTTCCTTTTCTCCATAAAACAAAAGGGGGGTCATAAAGATTCGCAAAAACACCCGGAAAATCCGGGTTTCCATCCACCAAAACCGTTATCCCCTGCGTTTCGGCCCTTTCAAGTTCCTGGGCGACCCTTTCCAAGGGGTCTTTAAATGAAAGAACCTTTTGGGTCGAGGAAACATTCCAGTCCTCAAGACGTGAAAGCACCTCCTCGGAAGACCCAAAAATATCTGAAATTTCGGGAAAATATTCCCGGGCGGATTTTAATCTGCGGGGACCCACCACATTGGTCAGGTGCAGGGCAAGCAAGGCCTCAAAATTGGTCAAATTCCTACCCCTTGGGAAAAACGGGAGCACGGGTAAAACCCGTCCAATGAATAAAAGACGATTGGAGGCTGGAAAAAGTTGCGGAATCAAGGGAAATAATGGAGGCGCTACTCGGGGAGAACCGCCTTATTGGGTCCCACTTCCTGGGCCTGTTGCAAAAGTTTTTCAGCGTTTTCAAAAAGTAAAAGGTGGTTGCCCGCGTGTTTGGGATAGGTGGAGGCGCTGATATTTAAAAATACGGGCGGGCCATCCCCCATGATTTGCTTGTAAAACTTGAAAATTCTTTTTGCGATGATCCCGTAGGTCTGGTTGTCCGTATCCGGAAGGATGATGCCGTACCTGTTTTTATCCAGCCTGCAAATGATGTCAACCCGCCTCAGACTTTTATACAAGATATCCGCGACCTGGGTGGCGGTAGTGTTTTCAATCAGTTTTGCGGTCACGGGATCAATGGGTGTAACGCTTAAAAACAACAAACTGACGTGGCGGGAATAACGCTTGGCCCGTTCCACCTCGATGGCGAGGCACTCCTCGAAATAGTCCTTGTTAAATAACCGGGTGACTTCGTCCACCAAAACCACCGGCCTTTTGTGATCATTGTCCTCTTTCTCCGGCCTGACGGTTGTGACGGGCGCGGAGACGGGTGGGTTTTCAGCTTTATTTTTGGGCCTTTCCTCAAAAGCAGGGGGAATTCCAGCCGGGATTCCTGCTTTCGGGTCCTCCACCTTCCCGGATTTTTTGATCAAATGGACCGCTTTTAATAAACTTTCCTGCCATGGTTTCCAAATATTGGTTAAATCAGTCAATAGTTCCTGTTCATAGGGACGTGAATCCTGGTGGGCGCAGCCCAGTAAAAGAAAATCCTGTTTGGGAAGATTAAAAACAAGGAAAATCCCGCTGAAGGGTTTTTGAATCCGCAGGGATCCTGACTTGTTGAAAACGGGTTTTCCGGTCATATCCAGAAAAACTTTTAACGGAAGTTTCGAAAGGGTAACCCGTTCCTCTACCCCCAACCGGTAAAAACATGTATCCATGATTTCTTCTTTACCCTCAAAGGCTAGCGGAGCGGGGGATTCTTCCGGCGTATTGGAACAGGCGATAAAAACACAATCAAATTTGAAGTTTTGAAGGATTTCCTTGCAACAAGCCGCAAGGGAGGCCTGGGTGGGGCGGCTTTGCCTGCATTGGTCGATTAATTTTTGAATGAGAAGAGTTTCGGAAATCACAAAAAACCTTTCAGGGTTTCTTTTTCAACACGAGGCCTCGAGGGGCCCGGTTAATCTTCAACCAACAAGAATGTTCCGGCTGGGTTTAAAAAACACTTGATTACTTTTATCCCGGCTTTCCCATCGCGCCCGGGTGGTTCAAACGCGGTTTGTGGATTATATCTTTTACTTGACCTTTATCGCCTGAAAAATGGCCCTTAACGAAACCGCGTCCGGTACCAGCAGAAAGTAACCCCCAATAACCTCATGAGCGTCAATGAATTTGGTTTCTATGCAAATTACCTTGGTGTCGTCATCCATCCCCTGGGTTAGGGAGGTCAATAGGGCCCCCGCCATGTCAAAAACCAGGGTTGGAACTGAAATAAGAAGAAGCATTCCGAGAAATTCATTCAAGGCGCTTAAATAGGCGCCGGTCAAAATATTCCCAGCCTCTTTAATGGCCGAATGACCCATCTCGGTAAGAATCTTGCTGGTTCCGACTTCCTGTTTAAGAAGCATATCCGCCAGGTGAAGGGCCGAATCCCGGGGAAAAAGCAAAACGATTTTTCCGGTTGCGTCGCCAAGGATGGCCAAGGTCAACCCGGCTACCAACGTGTTGGGGTCGCCCACAAGACGTGGAACCTCCGAAAGGGAAAGAATATTGGCCTTGGGAACAGTAATATGGATTTTTTTTCCGAGAAGCTGGGACAAAGCCGTGGCGCCATGGCCGGCGCCGATGTTGCCCACTTCCTTCAGGGCATCCAATTGGCTGGGCGTCAACTGGTCGAGATTAAGAAGCATTCGAAAAATCCTTTTTCCAAAATCCTATAAACCCTCATGGGTCCCCAGGGGTATGATCCCCTGGTGCTCTTCCTGGAAACGTCTTTCCTTTAAATCCTCAATCAAACTATTGACGTCCAGAATCAACGCTATCTTACCACTCCCAAGGATGGTTGCGCCCGAAAAACCTCGGATGCCCTTCAGAAGCCTGTCGAGGGATTTTATGGCGATTTCCTGCTGGCCGATCACTTCGTCCACCAAAATTCCAACACGAGACTCCCCCACTTCCGCCACCAGGACCGTCTCCAAACCCGTTTCAAGGGCCGGCCCGGGGGGAATAGCCATCTCAAGAAGTTCCTGAAGATGGTAAAGCGGAATGACTTCATCCCGCAAAATAAAAGTCTCCTGTTGTTGAATAATCCTTTTCTCATCCGTGTGGATATCCACGGTTTCAATGATGTTGACCACGGGGATAACAAAAACCTCCTCGTTACATTTGACCAGGAGTCCCTTGATGATGGCGAGGGTCAAGGGAAAACGTAAAATAAAGGTGGTTCCTAATCCCTTCCGGCTTTGAATCCGGAAAGTTCCGCCAAGCGCCTCCACCTTCGTTTTGGCGACGTCCACTCCAACCCCCCGGCCTGAAACCTCGGTCGCGTTATCAATGGTGGAAAAACCCGGCAAGGCAATCAGGCGGACGGCCTCCTCGTCGGTTAATCGTATGGCTTCCTCGCGCGTAATCAGACCTTTCATAACCGCCTTCTTTCGGACCAATTCAGGATCAACTCCCCTTCCGTTGTCGATTACCGACAGGATAACGAAATGTCTTTCCCTCTTGGCCTGAAGCCGGATGGTTCCCGCGGGGTCCTTCCCTTCCTTTTCCCGTTCCTCCGGGATTTCAATCCCGTGGTCAATCGCGTTTCGGAGCAAATGAACCAGTGGCTCACTCATTTCCTCGATAACCGTCCTGTCCAATTCCACCTCAGCCCCGTCCATTTCAAGGTCCACCTGTTTATGAAGTGATTTTGCCAGGTCCCTGACCATCCGGGGAAAACGGTCAAAAATTTGCTTAACAGGCATGAGGCGGACCTTCATGATTTCGTCCTGAAGTTCATCGGTAATGTGATGAAGTTGAAAAAGGGGATCCAACAATTCCTTTAATTCTTTCTGGTGTACCACCTGTTCAAATCGGATTTTTGAGATGACCAATTCCTGAACCAAGGCCATTAACTTGTCGAGTTTAGAAGTGTGAACACGAACCGTGGGCAGGATAAAAGTCCTTTCGTCGGACCCCGTGGTTCTGGAAACCTGGGTTGAACCCTTTGAATCCGTCGGTTCCTCGGATTCCGCGTCGGTTTCCGTTTTGCCGAAATCCGACTCACGGCGGCCGGGACTCCGTTCGGGCAATACCTTAAAAGGATTTGATTTTGGAGTTTCCGATTCCTTCTTTTTAAAAACAGCCTCATGGTCCTCGTCGGGGCTAAAGGAATCGATTTGAACTTTTTCAACCTCGCTTATCCCCGTCAAGGTCTTTTTGATTTTTTCCTCAGGACTGTCGGTAACGACGACCAGAAAAAAGCCCCTCTCGAAATGCCCCTTTTCTATTTCCTGCGGCGCCGGGTGGCTCTTTACGATTTCGCCAAGTTCATTAATGGCTTTTAAAATCATGAAGGAGCGGACCTCCTTAAAGGCGCAATCCCTTTCCAATTCCACCATGATTTTGAATACCGAAAAACCGTTCATACGGGCCTGGGAAATCACATCCCTTTCCTCGTCCGTAAAGGGCAGGGCCACTTCCTGAACCACCTCCACCACGGGCTCCACAGGCGAAGCCGCTCCCCGGAGGGCCTCCGAGGCCTCCTGAAGGCTGGTGAGGGTGGCTTTTAAATCATCTTCCTCCAGCGAGTCATTGGACGAAAGGATGTTGACCCACTTCTCCAGTTGGTCCAGACAAATGAAAAGAGCGTCAACCAGTTGGGGCGTCAGGGGTTTGACCCCTGAACGAATGGGTTCCAGCACCGTTTCCATTTGGTGGGTGAGCTGTGCCATGGGTTCATATCCCATGGTGGCCGACATGCCCTTGATGGTGTGCGCGGCGCGGAATATCTCGTTGATGGACTCCCCGTGTCCCGGATCTTTTTCAAGAACCACGAGGGAATTGTTGAGGTTCGCGAGGTATTCCCTCGCCTCAGTCAGGAAAATTTCCTTATAGTCACTGCTTTTCACGATGGCTCCAGGGAAAAGGGAAAATGGCAATGGCATTTTAACCTAATTTGGGGAAAATTGATTTGGTTGGATGTTTAAAGCGGTGTTTGTGATTACTATCGGCGGTTTAAAAGCGCGTTTATTTCCTGGGCCATTTGGGACAGGGGTACCTGCCGGTCCACCATTCCCGAATCCACCGCGGCCTTGGGCATCCCGTAAACCACGCAGCTGCCGGCGTCCTGGGCGAACGTTTTTCCCCCCACGGCATGAATATCCTTCAAACCCGCGGTTCCGTCCCTGCCCATTCCGGTCAGGATAACTCCCATGCATTGCTTGCCCGCTGTTTTGGCTACAGAGCTCATCATGATATCGGCGGAGGGTTTTACGCCCAGCCTTGGGGGGTGATCATTAAAACCAAACTTGTAATGCCCGGCACCTCCCTCAAGAACCAGGTGAAGGCCCGCCGGGGCGACATAAGCGTGGCCCCCCATGAGATACTCTCCATCCTCCGCCTCTGAAACCTCCAGGCGGCTGACCTCACCCAGGCGCCTGGCCAGGGCTTTCGTGAAACCCACCGAAATATGCTGAACAATCACGAAAGCGACGCTCGAACTCCGGTTTAAATTGGAAAACAATTCATTGAGCGCCCTGGGCCCTCCGGTTGAGGAGGCCACCGCCACGATAAAAGTGGCCGGTTTATCCCTTTCAACCGTTTCTGGTTCGGCAGGCTTGACATTTTTTTTTACCGTGGATTCGGCGGAGACTCCTTCCAATTCCTTGTTTCGGCGGGGCTTGCAAAGGGAGGCCATTTTTATTTTCTCGACCAATTCTCCCTGGATTGCCTTGGCGTTTTCCAAAACGCGCCCTGCCGGTTTACCGATACAATCGATGGCTCCCAGTTCGAGGGCCCTGATGGTTGTTTCGGTTCCCTTGCCTGTATGGCTGGAGATCATGACAACGGGAGTTGGCGAATCCTTCATTATTTTTTCGAGGGCGGCCAACCCGTCCATCTTGGGCATTTCCACGTCGAGCGTGATGACGTCCGGTTTCAACTTTTTGGCTTTTTCGACCGCCTCGAGCCCGTTCTGGGCGGTGTCCAAGACGGTGATTTCCCCATTGGTGGTATTCAGGATTTCAGACAGGATTTTTCTCATGAAAAAAGAATCGTCGACGATAAGAACACGGATGGTTTTGGATTTTTCAGCCGTCATGGAGGTTCCCGGTCAAATTACGGTTTGTCTTAAAAAGCTCAAAACGACTTTTGCCGCCGATCAAATCCGATACACGCCGATAAATCAAAATTATTTTTTACAGTTTGTAGTAATCGGCGTCCATCGGAAGTTATCGGCGGTTGCTTTTTTTCTTAACTTTCAAGCCCCGACGACCCGCTTCAAGGCTTCCTGGACGCGGGGCGGCTGGAAAGGTTTGATGATAAAGTCCCGAGCACCGGCCTGAATGGAATCAATAACCATGCTTTGCTGGCCCATGGCGCTTACCATGACGATTTTAGCCTCCGGGTCAAAGGCCCTGATTTCCCTAACGGCTTCAATGCCGTCCAATTCCGGCATGACAATATCCATGGTGACCAAATCAGGTTTTAATTTTTTATATAATTCCACGGCTTCCCGACCATTGGAAGCTTCCCCTGCCAATTCATAGGGTTCCCTTAAAATAATCCCCTTTAAGATGGTCCTCATGAAGGAGGAGTCGTCGCAAAATAAAACTTTGATGGCCAAGGCTTTTTCCTTATTTGGGGATTGCGGCTTCCGAATCCACGACAACCCTTAGTCCCTCAAGATTAAAGGTCTTTTCCATGTTAAACAAAATAATTAACCGGTCCCGTACCGTCAATAACCCCTTCACGAAATCAAGGGTGATATTCAGGACGGGCTGGGTGGCCTTCTCGATCGCGGTGGGGGAAACCCGTAAAACCTCCACCACCTTGTCCACGAGGAGCCCAAGCATTTGGTCCTTGGTTTCCACGACCAGGATCCGGGTTTCCGGGGTCCTTTCCACCAAAGGCATTTCAAACCGTTTTTTAAGGTCCAAAACCGGAAAAATGCGGCCCCGGAGGTTGATTATCCCCTCCAGGTATTTTGGCGCCTTCGGCATGAGCGTAATTTCTGAAACCCGGATAATTTCCCGCACTTCCTGGATTTCCAGGGCAAGTTCACAACCCGAAAGGGTAAAAACCACAAGTTGAATCTCGGCCTTGTCCTTTGCCTGGGAGTTAAAAATTTCGGCAGTCGAAACGCTCATTCCATTCACCTCTTGGGTCGCTTAAATCACCAGATTGGGTTGATTCAATTTTCTTATTTCCACCTTTCCATCCGAAAGGGAGAAAAACATCGTCCTGCCCTGGGACCCGCCAACCTCTTCACCTTTTATCCGAATCCCCTTTTCCCGCAGTATTTCCCGAATGGCCGAGGCATTCCTCATACCGATCGGAACAGCCTGCTGGGCGATGGAAACAAACATATTGGCCCCGCCGACCAATTTGGCCTCCACGGAGGTAAAATCGGCCCCTTCTTTCTTCATCCCGGCAAAAAGCGCGATCATGGCGGTGTCAGCGTACTTTCCAGGCACTGAAACCTGGGAATGCATTCGGCTGGAAGGTAGCATGATATGGGCAAGCCCGCCGATTTTTTTTACCCGGTCATAGAGGGTCACCGCTACGCAGGAACCAAGTCCGTAAGCCGCCAATCTTCCAGGATCCGTCGCCGTTTTGATTTCCGCGATTCCCACCACAAAATCATTTTCAGCCATCGCTGGGAAGTCCCAGTGATTTTGAGAATGCCGCGAAAAACTTTTTCAGGGAATCCGCCTCCGGCAAAAGGAAAAAACTGCCGGTCAATTGCTTGTCATCCTCCAAAAACTGGGTTTCGATCACGATGGCCACTTCCTCCCGTTGCTCGAGTTCCACCAGGACTGTATCCAAAATCGCCTGGGCCATGTCAATCGCAAGGCTCGGAACCCCGTGAATGAGCTGAAGGTTGATAAAACGGAAGAGGGCGCTCAAGTAAGAGCCGGTCAGAATGCTTCCCAACTCCTTGATGGCTGATTGGCCCAGCTCGGAAAGGTTATTGGGATCTTCTTCCTTCCTGCCGATCAGCATCGCGGAAAGCTCCGGCAGTCGTTCCAGGGGAAAAAAAATGAGGGCAATGCCGAGCATCTCCCCATAAACCGGCATATGAACCGCGGCGACATTTTTCTCAATTCCACCCAAGAAACCGGCGATGGCGTCAGCGGGAAGGACAAGCACCTTCGTGACCGACATATCAACTCTTTTGCCCACCATTTGGGATAGGGCGGTCGCGGCGTTTCCGGCCCCGATATTTCCGATTTCCCTCAGGGCGTCCAGCTGAAATTCGGTAAAGGGTTTTGAATCATTGGCCATAGGATCTGCCTTTCGGGGTTCCGTGTTCGGGTCGAGACGATTGAAGACTGATCAACACTGGGGGGGTTCAGCCCAGAACTTTTTTAACGGCCTCAAGAACATTGGAGGGTTGAAAGGGTTTTACGATGAAATCTTTCGCTCCCGCCTGGATGGCTTCAACCACCAGGGATTGCTGGCCCATGGAACTGCACATCAAAATTTTGGCGGCAGGATTCCCCTTCACAATTTCACGGACGGCGTCAATACCGCCCATTTCAGGCATGATAATGTCCATGATCACGAGGTCGGGCTTCAGGGTTTTATACTGCTCAACGGCTTTGGCCCCGTTTTCGGCCTCCCCGATCACCTCATAACCCGAACCCACCAGAATGTTTTTCAACATCATCCGCATGAATGAAGCGTCATCCACCAGCATTACGCGATGAGCCACGACTTCCTCCCCAAACTAAATTTTGAATTTTTAATTCTTAATTTTTAACAGGCGACCCAATCAAGAATTTAAAATTAAACATTAACAATAGCTTTTATAAGGCGTTCTCACCCCGCTCGCCAGTTCGGACCCGGATCGCGTCCTCCAGGGGCATTATAAAAAATTTCCCGTCGCCCACCCGCCCCGTACGGACGGTTTCCAGCAAAAGCTCCACCACCTTTTCAATCTCATCGTCGGGAAGGGCGATTTCAAGGCGTGTTCTCGGCTGGTATTGTACCTTATAATCGGCGCCCTTCACCGCCTCCACCTGGACTTTCTGATACCCGTAGCCGGAACCATCCGAAATGGTCACGCCCCGAACACCCGCCTCCCACAGTACTTTTTTAACCTGATCTATTTTTTTGGGGGTAATCACGCAGACAAGAAGTTTCATGGAATTCCTATTTAATCAGTTTGGATTGGCTCGCGCTCGGGGAAATCTGAAGTTCTTTTTTCCAGGCCTGAATCTGCTGGATCACATCCACCGCCTGAAGAGCCTTTTCCTCGTCGGGATTCGGGGAATCCAGGTATTTTTGGAATTCCTTGATTGCCTCATCCCACCAGCTTTTATACCTGTAAACCTGGGCTAGATGGAAATGAATTTCATTTAAATTTGGCTCCAGTTCCTGACTTTTTTTCAGTTCTACCAGGGCCTCGTCCCACCATTGACGGCTGATATAAACCCTTCCTAATTGAAGGTGAGCCTCGGGATAAAGGGGATCGCACGAGACGGCCCTTGCCAGGACCTTTACCGCGTCGTCCAGGGACTGGGTAAGAAGATAAACCTCGCCCAACCGGGTAAGCGCCTCCCTGTTTTTGGGGCTGAGACGGATGGCTTCCTGGAATTCCTGGATTGCTTCGGGGAATTGGCCCGTGCTTTTATAAAGGTTGCCCAGGTTAAAATGGAGGCTTGGGTTTTCCGGATCCGCCATGATTTGTTTGATCAGGACTTCCGAGGCCTCGGACAGGACATTTTTTTTCTTTAAAGCGACGGCAAGGTTGTTTTGGGCCGTCTTATAGTCCGGTTCGATATCAACGGCTTTTTTGAAGGCCTCAATCGCCTTTTCGTATTGGCTTTGTTTGAAATAAACAACCCCCAGGTTGTTGTAAGCCTTGGCGTATTTGGGATTAAGTTGAATGGCCTGTTGATAATGTTGAATCGCCTCCGGAACCAACCCCGCGTTTTTGTAGGCGACCCCGAGGCTGTTATGGATAATCGGGTTTTTGGGGTCAAATTCCATTGCCTTTTTGTATTCCGCGATGGCTTCCTCAAACCGGCCCTTGTCGGCGAAGGCAAGGCCCAAATAAGTCAGCGCCTCGGCGCTGGAGGCGATGGAGACATTCAATTCGATGGCCTGGGAAATTTCACGAATGGCTTCGTCGTAAAGGTTGACCTTGTAATAGTAAACCCCCAGGTAGTAATGGGCCTCGGCGTTTTGGGGATCAATTTCCAGGGCCTGCCGAACCTCCCTGGTCGCCTTTTCACTTTCCCCCATTTTGAAATAAGTGACCCCCAATTCAAAATGGGCCATGCTGGACCCGGGGACCAGTTCAATGGCCTTTGTAAATTGGACGGCGGCCTGATCGGTTCGATTAAGCTCACGCAGGGCGATTCCGGCCTGAATATAATTTTCGACGTGCCCGGGAGCCAATTCAATGGCTTTCCGGGAGGCGGCCAAAGCGTCCTCGAACATCCCCTTCAACAGATACAGCTCGCCCACCGCGCGAAAAAGCTTTTCCTCGTTCGGCATGGCCTCAATGGCCCTCCGGTATTCCCGGAGAGCCTCCTCAAGCAGGCCTTTTCCCTTGTAAGCTGCGGCCAAACTCAGATAAGTTTCCGCGTTGGAAGTTCCGGCTGGTTGAGCCGCGACCTTTTCGGCCACCTTTTCTTCCATGGTTTTCGGCCGTTCGATCGCCAAAAGCGCCTGGGCCCCCTGGCCGAAATTGGGGTTTAAATCGACCGCCTTTTTGAATTCCCTCTCGGCTTCCTCCAGCATGTTTTTATCCCCATAAACGAAACTCAAATTGTAATGGGCAATGGCATAATCCGGGTTCAGGGAAATGGCCTTTTTAAATTCGATCAACGCCTCATTGATCATGGCCTTTTTGTAATAAACCTCGCCAAGATTGTTGTGGAGGTCGGCGAAATAGGGATTTTTGTCAATGGCCTTTCGAAACTCGACCATAGCTTGGTCAAAATTTCCCATGGCCTTGTGGGCTATCCCCAGGTAATTTCGGGCGAAGGGATGGTCCTGATTCAGCAGGAGGGTTTTCTGGTATTCCTCCACTGCCTTTTCGTATTGCCCGGTGTAACGATACGCGTTGGCCAGGTTATAAAAGGCCTCGGCATCCTGGGGAAACATCTGGACTGATTTTTTGTAGGCCTCGATGGAACGGTCATAAAGCCCCGTGTGACGGTTGACGGATTTCAGGTTTTCCTGTGCCTGGGCGTTTTCCGGCTCGACTTCCAGGGCCGTCTTGAATTCCTTGATGGCCTCCGCGTACATTCCCTTGGAATAATAAAAAACCCCAAGGTTGTTATGGGTGGAGGCATCGCCCTGGTCCGAGCCGTGGGCCATTTCACGGATGGTTTTCGTTTCAGGGCGGGAAGGCATAATCAACCTCGGAGGAAGGCAATGATAGGGTTTTTTCATCCACTAGCTTATCCGGGTTCAAAACGGAGTAAATATCCTCCTTGATTTTTCCGAGACAATAATACAAATCGTTCTTTTTCCCGAAGAGGTAGGGGGGGCAGGGCTCAATCTGGTCAATCTTCAAACGGGCCACCTCCCTGACCTGGTCCACCCACAAAATAAAGGGAAGCCCCTTTTTTTCCAGGACGATAAACCAAGTTCCCTTGCTCGCGGGGACGGCTCCCAACCCAAGGAATTTCCGGAAGGATAAAACCGGAAAAACTTTTCCCCTTAAAATCAACTCACCCTCCCAAAAATCCTGGGGCTGGGCCAGGGGACGCAAAATGGAATGTTTCAAAACCTCCCGAACCCGGTAGGTTTCGATTCCATAAAGCTCATTTTCCACCTGAAAGGTCAAAACCATCATTCCCTGCATCACCTGGAGGATATCCCGTTCCTCCACAAAACCGAGGCGCACGAGAACCTTGCCAATGGGCTCGTGGTTTTTTTTCTGCTCCCCCAAGGCCACCTGTATCTGGCGCGAGGTTATTTTTCCAGCCTGGCGGAGAAGTTCTCCCAGGGATTTTTCCTGCGGTTTCATCATACGACGGTGCTCCCCTTCATGATTTTAAGGTTGTTTTTCAAAATTTCATTGGTCGGGTCCAAGGCCAGGGACTTTTCCCAATGGTCAAGGGCCATTTGTTTTTCACCCTTTTTCATATATATATTTCCCAATTTTGAATGGGCGTCCGCGTGGGTCGGATTAAGGCTTAACAGTTTTTCATATTCCACGATCGCCTCATCAAAGTGGCCCAATTTGTAGTTCAGGTTTCCCAAATTATCCAGGATCAGGACATCGTTTGGGTTGATTAATTTCGCTGCCTTATATTCCTCCAGGGCCTTTTGAATGTCCCCTTGTTTATCATAAATATAACCCAAAACGTTGTGAACGCTGGCGTCATTTGGGTTAATTTCCATCACTTTTCGGTACATCTTGATCGCGTCCTCATGAAGTCCGCGGCCCGCGTAAATCATCCCCAGCTTGAGATAAACCTCGGCGTTGTTGGGATTTTTTTCGCGGGCCTGCTTTAAAACCTCGATCGCCTTGTCATATTGCCCCAGTGACATAAAGGCGTGTCCCATTTTCAAATGGGCTTCCGGTTCATGGGGGTTGAGTTTCAGCGCCTGCTGGTATTGAACCAGGGCTTCCGGGTACATCCCGCGTTTGGAATAGGCGTTCCCCAGAATGGCGTAAACGGCCGCATGCCTCGGGTTGGCGATTAGGGCCTTTTCGTAGGCTGAGATGGCCTCGTCCAAATGACCGGATTGTTCGCAGGCATATCCCATCTTGAAATAGATTTCCGCGTTGCTCGGATTTATGGCGGTGTAATTCTTGTATTGTTCAACGGCCTCCTGGTAGGCCCCCATTTTCGCGTAAACATTCCCCAGGTTGTTAAAGAGGCCGGCGTCGCCCGGATTAAGTTCGATTGATTTTTTGAATTCCAAAACAGCATCGGGGTATTTCCCCTGAATCTCCAAAAGGAGCCCCAATTTACAATGCGCGTTAAGGTTCATGGGGTTTATTTCGAGGGACTTCCGGTAATAGGATTCCGCTTCGGGATAATTTCCCATATTGGTGCAAAGGGCTCCCAAATGAAACAATATTTCTCCGTCATTGGGGGTTAATTCGAGGGCTTTTTTAAACTCAACCAGCGCGTCCTCATACCGCTTGGAAAGCGTAAAAGCCGTCCCGAGATTGATATGATCCTGCGCCTTATCCATCACTCACCTTTTCCTCTTTGTTTGTTTCCCAAAAATTTTCGGTTTTTTCCAAAAGTCTGTAAATTCTGTTCCGAACATCAACACATTCATAAAATTTTCTGGAAGGTCCCAATAATGTTTCCGTCAAACCCAAAATCAAAAACCCTCCCGCGGCCAAGGCGCCGGCGAAATTTTTATAGATTTTTTGCTGCAGGGGCGCCGTCAGATAGATCAAAAGGTTCCGGCAAAAAATCAACTGAAACCCGGACAACTCATCCACCCATTCCGACAACAAATCGTGGGCCCTGAAATGAACATGCTTTTTAAGATCCGCGACAACCCTGGCTCTGGAACCCTCCACGTAAAACCAGCGGGTGACCTGAGCCTTGGAAAGCTTTTTGAGCGCCTCGACCGGATATTCACCTTTTTCAGCCGTTCGAATGCTGGCCATGTCAATATCCGTGGCGAAAATCTCAAAATCAAATCCAGGCTGGGAAAAGGAGCACTCCTTCAAAATCATGGCTACGGAATAGGGTTCCTCCCCCGTACTGCACCCCGCGCACCAAATTTTCAGTTTAATCCCGGGATTCACGGGAAAACCCGGTAAAATATTTTGCTTAATCGCCTGGTAAACATTTGGGTCACGAAAAAATTCTGTGACGTGGATGGTCAGCCGATCCAATAGAAGCGCGGGTTCCTGCCTGTTATTTTGCAAAACCCGAAGATAATCAAGGTAAGTTTTTGTTTCCATGGCCCGCATCCGGACAGCGACACGGCGTTTGATGTAATTTGGCTTATACTGATGGCCGTCAAAACCCTTTGTCTTCAAAAGAAGGGCCAGGATTTTTTGAAAATTCGGATCCTCTTCTTTCCCAGCGTTCATGAAAGGTCCTTGTCCGTTTGTAGCGCTCCCTCAAGGCTGGTAAATCGCCTCAAACCCTTTCTGAATTGGGAAATTATTGGTAATGATTTGGGCCAATGAATATTCCGGTCCTGTGTAAAAAACCTGGGCGATTCCCCTTTCCACAAGGATGGGAGGGTCCCAAAGTCCCGCCGGTTTAACTTCCCTCAGCTGGAATTTTTGTCCTTCCACCACACCTTTTTTGCTGCCGGCCGTGATAAAAATAAATTCAGGCTGGTTGAAATTATCCATATTGGGGTACCCCCCAGCCACGTAACATTTAACCGGGTGGTCCGGAAGGGTCTTTTTAACCTGCGCCTGTTTCCAGCGTTTTAATTCATCATCATAAAACCTTACCTGGTCACCCGCCTCAAAGGGGTAAAAGGTTTTTTTAACCTCCACCTGACACCGCCGCTTTTCCACCGAAAGGACCTTCACGATTCCTAAATTCCTGACGTAGAGTCCCGAAAAACCCGATTGGGATTCCCTAACATTGTAAATGGTATTATAAACAATCAGCAGGTCCCCCGGCTTGACGCCATATTTGGTTGACGAAACCTCAATGTATGTTTTTTTCCCCGTGCTGTAAGAAACCTGGTTATCAAAAGAACCAACAACATGGCCAACCGAGGAAACCTTTGATTCCTCCGGTACCAAAAAACCAGAACTGACAAAATAATAAAACCCGATTTTATCGTTGATCCGGACCCTGGCCATTTTGGACCCGGGCTTGTCCTCCACGGGCTTATCCTGTTTCAGGGTAATTTCCGACTTGGGGGGTTCTTCCCGTGCTTTTGAATCTTCCCGCCTCGTATTTTCGGACCTGGGTGCTGGGACGGTGGGGGTCGGTGGGGCATCCATGTCAGCCTCATCCTCCTCAACCTCAATCGTCGCCGAAACCGCAAGGACCGGACGAAGAAAAGAAACAATGAGGACGGAAATCAAAATTAAGGAAAACGCCGAAACTTTCAATTTCTTAATGGGCATAATTTACCTCGTCATAAAGTTTTTTTGCTTTGGAACGCCACTCCTCCTGAGAGGCGTATTGGGTCGTGATAATGTCAATGTAAGGCAGCGCCTGTTTCCGAAGCGCCACTATGTTTGAGGCGTTCGCCTTAATTTCAGCGCTATGGAAAAGGGCCTCGGCGCACAAATCCGATTTTTCGGGATAATCCGAGTATAATTTTCCATAAATTTCAACGGCGTGGTCCCCGTTCCCCATCAAATCGCACCAACGGCCGGCCCGAAAAAGAACCAACGGGGCGTCAGGATCCTTGGGGTTGGCTTTTACCCAGTCCACCGCCTGGTCGGCGAGTATCGAACTATTCAAAAGCAAAATAGTGACAACAATCAGGCCAATCGCTCCATAAATCAACTTTTTCAAGTCAATCCCCTTTCAAGGACGAATTTTTTCTTTAACTTATCTTTGAAAATATCCCCGTGAGGGTGTTCTTTTTAATTTTGGCTTCCTCTATTTTCTTTTGCGCGCGTTCATTCGCCGGATCGATTTCCAGAATTTTGCTCCAGAGCCTGATGGCCTGGTCCATGTCATTTTGATCAAAGAATGTTTTTCCCTCGGCGTAATACTTTTCGGATTCCTGTTGAATGACAGCCTTCAGGGCCCCCAGTTGGCGGACGACTTCAGGATGCCCCGGTGAAAGCCGCAGCACCTTCGTGTATTCCTTTTGGGCGGTCGAGAGATCGCCGGACTGGTGGGCGTTCCAACCCTCCTGAAAAATTTCATTAATCTGAAGTTCGTGCATTTGTGTTGTTTTCTGAAGATAGGCGTTCAGGTAGGCATTGCCATCCGCCTTCGATATGGCCTTTTTAAAAAACTCCATCGCGGTTTGAAAATCGCTTCGGACATAACTCCGGACCCCTTGTTCAAAAAGATTTAAAATGGGTTCCTTTTCCGGATTGGCTTCCAAACCCTCGACCCCGAAGGAAAGTAGCTTGGCGATGCCCTGTTGCAGGTAACGGGAAACATCCTCCAAGTCGGAATTTAAATCATAAGCCTTGTTCCAGGCCACGAGGGCCCCCAATAAATCCCCAGCCTTGTACAACTCGATGGCGGACTGGTTCAAGGAATCGGCCCTGACTTTTGCCTGTTCTTTTTGGATCGCGGTTTTAAGATCCCTCTGTAAAACCCGGGCCTGTTCGTTTTGGGGATCAAGGGTAAGGGCCTGGTTGACCTGCGCGAGGGCGTTGGCAAGGTCCGACTGCTGCTGATAGGTTACGGCGTTTTGATAAAACTCCCGGGCCTTGGTCCGGTTATCCAGTTCTTCCTGAATCGCCTTGATGTAGGCTTTCGCCTGTTTGTTCTCGGGATCCGTTTCCAGTGTTTTTTGGAACTCTAGAATCGCGGCCTGGTGTTTTCCTTCCCGATACATTTGAAGGGCGGTTTTAATACCCGAGGAGGCATCCTTCTTCTTTTCCGTTTTATCGTCCATTTCCCGCAACCGGGCCATGAGGGTGTTAGCCTCTTTGTGATCCGGGATTTCCTGCAATACCCGTTTCAATTCACCCCGCGCGTCATCGAAGCGGTTTTTCGCGTAATATTCCTGCGCGCGTTTCATCCACCCCGAGACCCGGTCTTTTTGTTGCGCGTTTTCCATTTGGGAAATGAGGGATTGCGCCGAGGCCCGGGAGGTGGAAATTCCCTTGAGGCCAAGGTCAATTTCACTTGGCGAAGTCGCTTGTTCCATGGCGCTTTCCTTCGTGATAAAACCGCCCCGAACCAGTTGAATAAGGGATTGGTCGAAGGTTTGCATCCCGTATTGGCTTTGTCCTTCAGCGATAAACCCCCGAATATGGCTAATTTTTCCCTCGGCGATAAGCGATTTGATGGTGGGGGTCGCGATCATGATTTCCGCCGCCGGAACCACCCCGACACCGTCAGCCTTGCTGACAAGGCGTTGGGAAATGACCGCCCGGATGGTGTTGGACAACTGGATCCGGATCTGGTTTTGTTGGGCCGGGGGGAAAAAATCAAGAATACGCTCCATGGTTTGAACGGTATCCATCGTATGGAGGGTTGATAAAACCAGATGCCCTGTTTCGGCCGCGGAGATGGCCGCGGAAACCGTTTCGACATCCCGCATTTCACCAATAAGAATAATGTCAGGATCCTGGCGAAGAACGTATTTAAGGGCGGACCTGAAACTTTCAGTATCAAGCCCCACCTCCCGCTGGGTAACACTGGATTTTTTATCCTTGTGCACAAACTCAATGGGATCTTCAACGGTAACAATGTGAGCCGCCCGGTTGAGATTCATTTCATTGATCAGGGCGGCCAGGGTGGTGGATTTACCGGAGCCGGTGATTCCCGTGACCAGGATCAGACCCCGCTGTTCCATCGCGATTTGTTTCAAAACCGCGGTGGGCATGTTGATGTCCTCAATCCGGGGAATGTTTTGGGGAATCTGCCTCATGATGATTTCCGGCAATCCCCTTTGCCACATGGCGTTGGTCCGGAACCGGGCCAAACCCTCAACGGCGTAGGCCAGGTCAACCTCGCGGTGTTCCTCAAAAAAAATTCTTTGTTGTTTTTCGTCCATCAGGTAGGAAGCCACTTCGGCCAATTCCTGGGGAGAAAGGGGGGTTTCGCCTTGCGGGGTCAAATCACCGTCAATTCGAAACAGGGGGGGAGCGCCGGCCTTCATATGAACGTCGGAGGCCTTTTTTTCAACCATGGAACTGAGAATTTGTTGAAGGTCCATCCAGGCTCCTAAAAATGACCCAAGGTGTGGAAATCGGTGTTTATTATAGCAATTCCCCGGCTGGAAAAACTCTCTATTTTAAGGTTTTACGGGGCCTCCGGAAGCATCCCTGTTGAGGTTTTAAAGGCCGCCGCCGCCAAAAAGAAGAGGCCGTTCTTTTTAAAATTCTCACCTAAAACCTCATATTCGGTTTTGGTTCTATGAATTCCGGGGATCTTCTTTCCGGAAGCCAGGATTAGTTCTATCCCCTTGATCCTTTCCTCCAGACCTTTGGAATTCCCGGACGAACGTTCGGTTTTCCTAAGGATATCGGCGGCTTGAATCAGGTTCCCTTCCATTTCAAAAGCCTTTGCCGTGTTGATGGCACCCGGTAAATAAGAAGGATCGATTTGAAACGCGAGCCCGCATAAAAAACGCGCGAGCTCCGGATAACCCCTTTTCCCCATGAGAACCGCCAAATCGTTCAAAGCGCCGGCCTCTTTTTTAAAAGTCAAACCTCTTTCAAAAAGAAGAAGGGCCTGTTCCTCGCGGCCCCGGCCCAGCAATTCCCTTGCCGGCAAGAAATATTGGTCGCCGTAATATTGGAAAATTTCTCCCGAGGAAAAATCCAGTCCGGGGAAAAAGTGGAATTCCTCAAGCCCCCTCAGGCGTTGCCCCTTTACCGACTCAAGGGTTCTTTGAAGGAGGGTTTCGGGTTTTTCCGGCCGCGGATTCCATTTCAAAACCAGTCCATTGGGGTCCCAATTCCCCGGAAAGGAATGAAGGACAGGCCAAAGTTTCTGGGTTTGAAGGGAATAAAAAAATCCACCCGAAGATCCCGCCCCAGCGATTCCTTCCAGACGGTCCCCGAAAGCATGGGTTTCCTTTAAAACCCTTTCAATGAAAAGGTTTTGCCTGCCCCATTGTGTCCATCCCCAATCATGAAGTAAAAAAACGGAGGGCTCAAAGGCAATATCCCTCCTGATTTCCTGTGCTTCCCGTTGATAAAAAATCGGAAAAACATAATGATCCCCCTCCGCCAGAAAAATCGAGCCACGGGGGATGTTTCTCAGGCTGTTTTTTCCAAAATCCTCCGCGAGGAAATAGCGGCTTTTGTTTTCCCACCCGTCGACTTTTAACAACCAAAAAAGCGAGCCAAGGAAAAATATCGGGATGATCCAACCCTGGGTGGGTTTATGGGTCCTCAGGTGATTGGCGCCGTAAAAAACAAAAATCAAAACCAGCCCCGAGGTGGAAACAAAATAAACATTAACCAAATAGAGGCGGTTTTGCTCATAGAGGGCGAAAAGGAGTATGGACAAAAAAACAGGGGCGAACAGTAGAAGGAGGGAAACGGCAAGCTCCCTTCGTTTTTTCCACATAAAATAGAAACCGGCGCACGCCACAAGGAATAAACCCGGAAGCCAATTGAAAATAAAAATCCACGCGACTTCCAACAGGCGGGCCCCCGACAACGGTCCACCCCCGGTTCCAAATTCCCCGCCGGCGGCGAGTCTTCGCGAAACGACCCAGAGAAACCCCTTCCAGTGAACGGGGTTTCCCCAGCAAATTCCGGGATGCAGCGCCGCCCGCATCGGAAGATAAAGGTAAATGGAAAACCCAGTTAAGGTTATAGACGCCGTCAAAAATAAATTTTTCAGGCTCCAATTTTCCCGAAAATGAAAACCCCAGACGAGGAGAAAAGGAAGCCATAAAATTTGGGTTTGCCAGTGGTTTCCCATCCCGACCGCCCATAAATAAAAGGCGGTAATGACAAGAAACTTTTCATCCGAATTGTTTTCGCCCTGAATTTTTAAGGCCGCCAAAAGGACGCAAAACAGGAGGGTCAAGGTGTAAACCGCCCCTTTCGCGGTTAAACTTTGCGCGAAAAGACTCCTGTAGGAAATAAAAACTATTCCCAGAACCATTAACAATATTTCCTGACCAAGGCCTCGAAAGGCAACCGTTACACGCCGGCAGGATTGAAAAATAATCCCAAGGGAGGCCAGGGCAAGGGTTTGGGAAAAAAGATTCAGGCGGAAGGCGGGTGTGCCCACGGGAATCCAGGTAAAGCAATGAGCCGCAAGGTTAAAAAGAGGATAACCGGGAGGATGAGGAAGGCCCAAACCAAAGGCGGCGGCGGTCATTTCCCCGCTGTCATCGGACATCAGCCCTGGGTTTTGCGCCCTTAAAAGTATTTGCCAGAGGATAAGAAAATAGGACAGCCAAACCCACCAGGGCAGGGGCGTATTGAATCCGCCGGTTTCTAATTTTACCGATCTTGCGGTTTTTCCCAAATAAACCCACCCTTCACGCTTCGCTTCCCTTTATTTGTTCAGGAGCTTCCATAATTCAACCTGGGCTTCCTTGTTTTCGGGGTTAATTCCAAGTACCGCCCGATAGGCTTCCTCGGCCTTGATCCGGCTCCCCATCCGCGCCATCAAACGTCCCATGGTCAACTGGGCCTCAATCTGTTTCGGATTTAACCGGACGGAGGATTCAAGAAGCGCTTTTGCTTCCTGGGCCCGTCCCTCGCGGTTGAAAATGATGGAAAGCTGGTATTGGGCATCGGCTAATTCCGTGTTCAGGCGGATCATTTCATCAAGCAATGTTACGCTTTTGACCTCGTTTTTTTCTTTTTGCGCTTCCTCAAGTTCCCCGATCAACTGGTTCAAACGGGCGGGTTTTGTTCTTATCGTTTTTTCAAACTCAAGCTGGGCCGCCTCTAGGATATTCTGTTGTGAATACATTTTCGAAAGAAGCGCTTGGGGTTCGGTGTAACCAGGATCTAGCTTTAAGGCCCGATCCAGGGCGTGAATGGATGCAAGATAAAGACCCTTCTCCATGAGATTCTTTCCCAGTTCATTAAAACCGGAAATATAACGGTAAAAATATTCCTTTGTCGGGCCATTCGTTTTCTCTTCCGGCCTTGGAAGCGCCGATAAATCCAGTCGGTATTGGATGTTTTCCAACGAGGCCCCCGTTGGCCCGCTCCCGCCGAATACCCTCGTCAAAACCGCGGGATAACCGGAATCCTCCTTCCATTCGGGGAGGGGGGTTGAAAGGGACCGGTGTATTTCCCAATAATTCCTGTTATTCAAAAGTAAATTTTTGAACAAATCCTCCTCGGACCCCAGAAGGGAGGAAAACAACAACTCCGGCTCCCTTTGAATCAACTGGTTGAGGTACCACCTTTGGGCCAGGTATCTTTTTTCAAGAATGACCGCCGAAAGGGAAACCGGCTCAATCAGGCGGGCCTCCCGGCAGGCGTACGCCTCAAATTCATCATCACAAACCAAAACTTTTTTTGGATTCGGTGTTTCAGCGGGGAATCCCGGGGTCGCGGGGGACGGTTCATCCGTATTGACCTTGTTGGAGCTTGAAAGTATTTGAAGGAGGTTCAGGGCGTGTTGTTGGGGGAAAAATATTCCGCTTCGATAAAAATGCTGGCCCGGCAGCAGCGACAGCCACGAACCGACGAAAAGAAATAATCCCGCGGTGATCAAAAGCCGGGAACCGGAAAAATAACCCGTTTGCCTTCTTTCCATGCCCTTTTCGAGAAGTTTAAGGAACATTTCCCCCAGCCCCAGCGGGATCAAAAGAGCCGTCGTTCCCAGGGCTTCGGAGGAAAAAGAAAAAAACAAAATCCCACCCATGAAAGCGAGAACCCATAACCAAAGGTCCAGGGTTGGATAAAGGGATTTGTTGCCGGTTTTCCACTTGAAAAAATAAAGGCTTGCAAGCAAAAAAACAACGCCGAAGAGAAAAACCGTCCCCCAACCCCAGGCCTCCAGGGCCGACAGCAGGGACCATTTCCGGTCGGAATAAAACAAAAACAGGGATTTCCAGTTGATAACCATCTCCCAAAAAGGCCGAGGCCCTCCCCAGGAGGGAAAACTTTTTTCAGTCCTGAAAATAACCCAGGCAAAGGGAGTCAGACCCAAAAAAAAAGGAAATAAATAATCCCTCCAGCTCCATCTCCTGAAATCAAGTGAACCTAAAAGTTTGATGGAGCCCAAAAAACCCCAAAGGGGGTGGATGGCCCAAAGAAGGCCCAGGTTCAATCCGAGGGCCCTGCCCGGTTTTTCCTCAAGATCCAGTAAATATTTCTGGAAAAGAAAAAGAAGGAGGCCGAGGGATCCGATTAAACCCATCGCGGTTGTGGCTGTGTTCCAAAAAGGGAGGGTTAGCGCCGAAAACCAGGAAACCGCCGGCACCAGGAACAAATTGGAAAGGGTTTTGTTTTTTATGCCGTGGGTGAAACCCATTACGAAAAAAAACAGGGCAAGGGCCAAAACGAAACCGGAAAGTTCCGGTAGAAGTGTAAATTGTCTTTGGGGAAGCAGAAAACAGGCGGCCTGGGCCAAAAGGTAGCTCAACGGCGACCAGGGGGGCTCCGCCACGGCACCCGCGTGGATGGAAAGCCAGAAGGCGGGATCTTTGCCCCAAAAAAAACCGGGCAGCCGGTTTGCTTCAAAAAGGATCCACGGAACTCCGGCCCCGGCCAGACCCAAAAAAAAGGCTAAAAATGAGAATTGAAAAAAACGGAACAAATCCCAGCAAAAACCGAAAATCAAAAGCGATGTGATTACCATCAGGGATCCCTTTCCCATTTGTCCCTGGTAAAACAAAAACCATCCCCATGGCAATAATCCCGACGCGGTCGTCAACAGGAATTTTTGAAGTCTGGACCTTACAACGTCCCGGATTCTCGCGTTTTCCTCAGCGGCGATTTCCTCGATATTACGCACGGTTTTTTTCCCGAAGGATGGCAAGGCCGGTCAAAGTCAAATTCGGATCCACCCTTTTGAATAACCCGGTCTTTCTGAAAACCTCCGACCAACCGCCGGTGGCGATGGCGGGAGCCCGGGTCCCCAACTCCTTCCGGATTCCGGCCAGAAGTTCCCGGGTAGTTCCCACGGCCCCGTGGTAAACCCCGGAACGAACCGCCTCTTCCGTGGTTCGTCCGATCGAGTTTTTAACCGGCTCAAATTTCACCCGGGGTATTTTGGCTGTAAATTCATGGAGGGCCTGAAGGGAAATTCCCAAGCCGGGCAAAATGGCCCCCCCGCAATAGGCTCCCTGACGGTTTACCACGTCGAACGTGGTGCCTGTTCCGTAATCCACCACGATCACCGGGGCTCCATAAAGCTCCTTGGCGGCCACCGCGTTCGCCAAGCGGTCAGCGCCCACTTGGCCGGGTTTTTTCACCCGGACGGCTATTCCCAGTTTTTTTCCGATTTTCACGAATTCAGGGGTTAAGTTAAAAGCGTCCATGAGGCCGCGGCGCAAAAGCGGGTCCACGGCGGGAACCACACTAGCGACCATCAGCCCCTCAGCCTCGGAGGTTTTCCAAATGCGCGTTGCCCAGACCCTCGCGTTCCGGAGGTTTCGAAGGGAATCCGTGGGAACAACCATTCTCCGAATAACCTTCCGCCCCTCCATAAGCGCGGAAACGGTTCTTGTGTTGCCAACCAGAACGGCCCAAATCATGAACGCCTCTTTCTCTTCCTCAACCGGAGAATCTCAACATCCCCTGAGGTGATTCTCTCAACCACCCCGACATCCGTGCGGATTAGAAGGGCACCTTTCTCATCCAAATCCACCGCCTGACCGTAAAAATCCCTGTGGGCCTGGGAAACCCTCACCTGACTGCCAAGGGTGACATTCCTTTTTTTCCATTCTCCCAGCACCTTGGGGAACTTTCTTTCGGTTACCTTCCGGTAGGTATCTTCCAAATTCAAAAGAAGCCTCTGAAAAAAGACGGCCCGATTAATTTTTTTCCTGGAGAAGATCCGGAGGCTTGTGGCGTTTTCCCTCAGATCTTTTGGAAAATCCCCCGGCACCTGGTTTAGGTTGATCCCAATCCCAAGAATCACCGGGGATATTTTATCTTTTTTAGCGCCCAATTCCGTCAAAATGCCGCAAACTTTCTTCCCCTCCAAAAGCAAATCATTGGGCCATTTGATTTTGGGGTGAATCCGGTAGGCTTCCAGGGTCCACGCGACAGCCACCGCGGCCGCCAGGGTTATCTCGGAAATTTCATCGAGGGGAAGTTTGGGCTTTAGAATTATTGAAAAGGCGAGGGATTTTCCCTGTTTCACCACCCATCGTCTTCCCTGCCGGCCCCGGCCATTGGTTTGAACCTCGGCCGTTACCACGGCCCCCTCGGGTGCCCCTTCCTGGGCCAAAAGAAGAGCCGTATCGTTTGTGGAAGATACACTTTCCAGGCAAAGAGTGGGACGACCGAAGGTTTTTGTTCCAAGACCCCGGAGGATAATTTCCTGGGAAAAGGGCTCCGTGTTTTTGGGGGGGCGCGGGGTTGAATTCTTCAACTTGGAAATAACTCCACAGAAAAATCAACCGAGGGGGCGGAATGGGTGAGCGCCCCCGAGGAAAACCGGTCAACGGGAATTCGGGAATACTTTTTTATGTTTTTTAAAGTCAGTCCTCCGGAAATTTCAACCTGCATTTTTCTCCGGACAAGTTTCAGGATTTTATCAAAGATTTGAGGAGGCGCGTTATCGACCAAAATAATATCGGCGCCGGCCCGCAGGGCTTCAGACGCCTGGTTGAAGTTTTCCACCTCCACCTCAATGAACTCATCACGGCCGTATTTTCGGCGGGCCGCCTGAACGCAGGGGTAAACCCCCCCGCCCAATTTCAAATGGTTATCTTTGATGAGGACATGCCCCGAGAGATTGAATCGGTGGTTCATTCCTCCTCCCACCCGAACGGCGTACCTTTCAAGTGATCGTAAAAGAGGGGTGGTTTTTCGGGTGTCGTAAAGGCGGGAACCCTTGATCCTTCCGGCAAATCGCCGGGTGAGTGTCGCGATTCCCGAGAGATGGCTCAGGAGATTCAATGCCACTCTTTCCCCAGAAAGAAGGGCTTGGGCCGGCCCCTCCAAGCCCGCGACCTTCATTCCGCTCCGTACCCTGGAACCCTCCTTTTTCAAAACCCGAAACCTGCATTTTTTGTCCAGTATTTTAAAAACCTCCGCCGCCAAGGGCAAACCCGCGAGAATCCCATCCGATTTAGCCAGAATCGCGCCTTTTGCCATTTGGCCGGAGGGTATGACCCCCCGGGTGGTCCTGTCATTCCAGGCCCCATCCTCCTTCAACGCCTGGCGAAGAAAAGGGCGAAGAGCACGGTTATCAAGTTTTTGCACTTTCATTAAATCTCCAGAACTAAAAAGCTAAAAGATGTCATTGCGAGGAGACCGTAATACGGTCGAGGAAGCAATCAGAAGCTAACAAAAAAATTCAGTTTTTTGTTGCATTGGATTGCCACGTCGGTCCGCAGGACCTCCTCGCAATGACAACAACCTTTTGTCTCACCCTATTCCGTAGGTGGCATCTGTTCGAAAATTTTATACATTTCTTCGTTACTTTTTAATTTTGCCCGCTCTTCCAAGATTTTATTTTTTTCAACTTCAACCATTGTTGCGGGCGCCTTCTTCAAAAATTCTTGGTTTGAAAGTCTCCCCTTCTTCGACTCGATTGATTTTTCCAATCTTTCCATTTCTTTTTTCAGTCTATTCATTTCAACGTTCTTGTTAATAAAACCCTCAACATGAAAACACAATTCACCGCCGCCAATCGGGACAGCGACCGCCAATGGAGAACGACCGATCAAATGTTCAAAATCCCGTTCATTAATGCGGGCTAAAAGTTTTAGGATTTTTACGTTTTCCTTCAACTGAAGGAATACACTTCTTTCCCCAACAAAAGTGATTTTTATCTCGGCACCAGGCAGAACACTCAGTTCACCGCGAATAACGCGAATTGCAGTTATAGCCTCTTTTAGCAACTCAAAGTCCTTGACGGCTTTTTCATCCGCCGGATAATCCCCCGGCAGGGGCCAAGAGGATTTCATGATGCTTTCCGAACGCCCCGGCAGTTTGAACCACAATTCCTCGGTCACGAACGGAATCACGGGATGAAGAAGACGCAAAACTCCCTCCAGAACCGCGATAACAACGGACGCGGCAAGTTTCTTTTCCGGAGAGTCGGGCTCCAGATAAAGCCTGGGCTTCAACGCCTCCAGGTACCAGTCGCAAACTTCGTTCCACAAAAAGCGGTAGAGGGTTTGGGAAAACTCGGCCACCCGGTATTTTTCGTAGTCGGAAGTAACCTCCGCGGTGACTTGGGAAAGGCGGGTCAGGATCCACCTGTCCTCAAGCTTCAAATTCTCCCAGTCTGGTTTTTCCAAGGGTTTCACTTCAGTACCATCCGCCAACCCCATCAAAACAAACCTTGTCGCGTTATAAAGTTTATTGACGAAATTCCGGCAGGATTCCAGCTTTTGGGGCGTCAAAGCGACATAACGCTGTTTGGTCTCGATGGAGGTCAGGGTAAACCGTAGGGCATCGGTTCCGTACTTATCGATCAAATCCAGTGGATCGACCACATTCCCTTTCGACTTGCTCATCTTCTTGCCTTCGGCGTCCGCCACCAGGGAATACATGTAAACTTCCCGAAAAGGAACGTCGCCCATGAATTTCATTCCCATCATCATCATTCGCGCGACCCAGAAAAATATTATGTCCCAGCTCGTCACCAAAACAGTGGTGGGATAAAAAAGTTGGAGGTCATTTGTTTTTTCAGGCCAACCCAGCGTGGAAAAAGGCCACAACCCGGAAGAAAACCAGGTGTCCAGAACATCCGGATCCTGTTCAAACTTGGCTCCCTTGCACTTGGAACATGTTTTCGGCTGGGTTTCAGACGCGGTCTGAATTCCACAATCCTGGCAGGTATAAACGGGGATTCGGTGCCCCCACCAAAGCTGGCGGCTGATGCACCAATCGTGGATGTTCGTCAGCCATTTTTCAAATTCACCCCGCCAGGCCTCCGGGACGAATTTGGTTTTTCCCTCGGCCACGGCCTTCAGCGCCAAATCCGCCAAAGGTTTCATTTTCACGAACCATTGCTTGGAATAGTAGGGCTCCACCACCGTCCCGCAGCGGGAACAATGACCGACATTGTGTTCATGCGGCTCCACCTTGATAAGGGTTCCCAGCGCCTCCAGATCCGCCACGATTTTTTTGCGGGCGTCCAACACCCGCATCCCTTTGTAGATGCCGGCGTTTTCGTTCAGGGTCCCGTCGGGGTTCAGGATGTTGACCCGGGGGAGCTGATGCCGGTTCCCCATGGCGAAGTCGTTGAAATCATGGGCGGGAGTGATCTTGACGACGCCGGTTCCGAATTCCTTGTCCACCGAATCGTCCTGGATAATGGGAATCCGCCGGTTGACCAGGGGAAGGTTCACCGATTTTCCCACCAATCCGGCGTAGCGGTAATCTTCCGGGTGAACGGCGACCGCGGTATCGCCCAAAAGCGTCTCGGGTCTTGTGGTGGCCACTTCCAGACCGTCGGCGGTGTCATGAACAAAGGAATAGCGGAGATGGTAAAAATTTCCTTGGATGGTTTTGTGTTCCACCTCGATATCCGAAAGCGCCGTTTGGCACCTGGGGCACCAGCTGATGAGGTAGTAATCCTGGTAAATCAATTTTTCGTTGAAAAGATCGATAAAAACTTTTTGAACCGCGCGGGACAATCCATCGTCCATCGTGAAACGCTCGCGGGTCCAGTCGCAGGAAGCCCCCAGTTTTCGCAGTTGGCCCATGATGGTAGCGCCGTACTTCTCCTTCCATTCCCAGGTCCGTTTAATAAACGCCTCCCGGCCCAGATCATGACGGGACTTCCCTTCTTTTTTAAGCTCCCTCTCAACAACGTTTTGGGTGGCGATTCCCGCGTGGTCGCAGCCCGGAAGCCAAAGTACATTGAACCCATTCATGCGCTTGTACCGGGCGATCAGGTCCTGAAGCGTGACATTGAGGGCGTGGCCGATATGGAGGCTTCCCGTGACATTGGGAGGAGGAATCACCATGCTAAAATTGGGTTTTTGGGAAACCCGTGAAGCGGTAAAGACCCCTCAACTTCCTTGGGCTCATAGGCTGGGGGAAGGTTTATATTCTGGTTTTCTTGCATTATTTTTCTCGTTTAAATTTTTTTACGCAGATAACGGCCGGTAAAGACCGATGGGTTCAAAAAGGGTTAACCAGTCTCCGAATTTCCATTTTTTTCTTCCAAAGTTCAGCAAAAGACAAACCTTAAGCTTGGTTGCTTTCAAATAGTTGTAACACTGGGCGACGTGAGCCGGATCCAAAATTTTAACCGCTTTTAACTCAACCAATACGCATACCTCAACCAACAAATCCGCGATATGTTCACCGACAAAAACCCCGTCGTACATTACCCGAATGGCAAACTGCTGTTTGACTTCATGTCCTTCTTTCCGCAATTCGTGAGCCAAGGCATTTTCATAAATCTTTTCAAAAAAAACCCGCGCCCAATTCACCACCAACTTTAAAAGCATGCCCAATCACTTTTTCGGTTATGGCGTCCAACTCACCCGCGAATTTATTGGGCATTATTTCCCCACTTCGTTATCGGCCTTTATCGGTCTTGTCGGCGTACAAAGGAATTAATTCTTTATCTTTTCAGGCATCGGAACGGAAACAGACACATCGGCCGTCCCCAGCGCGTAGTGGCCGGCAATAGTCGGGGCATCCTGCCCATCCACCAGAATTTTAACCTGCTTGATCTCAAAAAAATTCCGGCTCAGGACCTCAATGATTCCCCTGACGAATACGGTTTCCTCAAAAAAACCAAAGCTTTCCTTTTTCATCTGGGTGGTCGACAAATCCACCACCGCTAGGCCCTGGGGCGTGAAATAAAATTCATTCAGCGACAACCCCTCCGGAACAGGAACCTGAAATTTACCCGAACGGGGTCCCTGAATAAAGGCCAAAACCGCCTGTTTCATCTGGTTAAAACGACTTTTACTCTGACGAATGGTCGTGGTGATGTTATAGGGTCTTCCCGTTTCCAGCTCCACCGCCTTCAGGAAAATGGTCACGGATTTGTCATGAGGCTCAAAAAGCGGCGATTGGTTTTGACGTTGAACCAGCCCCATCTTTTCAGGTGTTTGTTTTTTAAATTTCCAAGCCGCGAAAATAACCATCCCGATGAAAAGAACGGATAGGGTTATTTTGAGGGTGCCTTTCTTTTTCAAAACGGTTTCCTTATTGGGAAATTTGTAAAAATTCGGAGGTGGCGCTTACAACCTTGTCGGAAAAATCGGTCAAATTCCCGGAACTGGAATATTTTTTGATGTCGGAGGTGGAGGATAAAAACAGCGGGGTTAATACCACGGAGGGAAGGGTAAGGAACCTCAAACTTTGATGGGGGAGGCAAAAAACCTTTCCTTCGGGAGAGGTGGGCTCACCGGCAAGACCGCGGGTGTCGGAAAGATTTGAAAACTCGGTGTTTACACCGAGTTTTTGCCCGATGGCCCTGGCCAATTTCAGGCTGGAATGGTATAGGGCGGGGGAAACGAAACCCCATTTTTGGATTTCGAGGGAATCACCGGCTTCGGGCCTGGTAGGAGGTTCCGCGACAAGATAGGGGCCCCTTTGGGCGCCGGTCCATTCTCGGTCGACGTGAAGAATGATGACGGCGGAAGCCTGCGAGGTGTTAATCAATTCAATTCTTTTTTCGGGGGTAATGACACTGTCGCCCTTCCGGATCATGACAACCTCAAACCCGGCTCCCTCGAAGGCTTTTTGAAGGGCTTGGGCAATTTTGTAATTCCAATCCTTCTCAACCTCGGACTTGAACTTGACCCCGGGATCATTTCCCCCGTGAGCGGCGTCCAGAACCACCCGCGGCTTGGCCATGGCCGGGGCCGAGGCCATTAACCATAAAACCGCCAAGCCGGCGCCAAGACGCCAAGACGCCAAGAAAAAATATTTTTTAAATTTTGAAGCCATAAAAAATTCACCTTTATAAAAAAAATTTCTTGTTATGAAGACGTTTAGGAAGGCAAACTTGGCGTCTTGGAGTCTCGTTTACGCCCTCAGCCAAAGGCTGACGGGTGGTGCTGGACGTGATATTTACTTTTCCTGAAATACTCCCATGGCCCTGAACTTCTCATACCGTTGGGCTTCCAGGGCGGTCGGGGACAACTCCAACAACGGCCCAAGTGTTTTGATGAGCGCTTTTTTTAAATTCTGTGCGGCCTGATCGTGGTCAAGATGGGCCCCGCCCTCGGGTTCAGGAACAATGTCATCCACAATCTTGAACGAAAGTAAATCAGGGGCCGTCAATCGGAGCACATCGGAGGCCTGCTGGATCATTTCCCTGTCATTCCAAAGAATCGCGGCGCATCCCTCGGGGGAAATCACGGAGTAAATCGAGTTTTCCATCATGAGCACCTTGTTCGCCACGCCGATTCCCAAAGCCCCGCCGCTTCCGCCTTCCCCGATAACAACGGCAATAACGGGAGTTCGAAGTTTGGCCATCTCCAAAAGGTTACGGGCGATCGCCTCGGCCTGGCCCCGCTCCTCGGCCCCCAGGCCCGGATAAGCGCCAGGGGTATCAATGAAGGTTATAATAGGCTTCTTAAACTTTTCCGCCATCTTCATCACCCGCATCGCCTTTCGGTAGCCCTCAGGATGGGGCATTCCAAAATTACGGCGGATGTTTTCCTTGGTGTCCCTTCCCTTCTGCTGGCCGATAACCACGACCGGCTGGTCGTCAAGGTAGGCAAAACCGGAAAGGGTGGCATGATCATCCCCAAAAGCGCGGTCCCCGTGGACTTCGGTAAATTCGGTGAATATTTTTTCAATATAGTCGAGGGCAAACGGCCTTTGGGGATGACGGGCCAATTGAACCCTTTTCCAGGAGGTCGAGGCGGCCGTTTCAGCCTGTGGGGGCTTGGATTGCTTGGGAGCCTTGGTTTTGACCTGTTTCAAAAAGAACCTTTCAATAAAAAATGAGAATTCATTATAAACAGCCCTATTTCCCTAAAACATAAAAAAGATAAAACAACCGGGGCTATTTTCCTTGAATAAAGGGCGCAAAAACCGGATTTGAGGAACTTGCTTGAATCGGAAATGCGGACAAATTCTGTCACCCGTTTTCGTAAAAAAACATTAATATGTTTGGCAAGAGGAATAAATGCCCGAAGCCAATCTTTTCGTTGAAAAACGATCCAACCCAAGAGTTCCCATTAAGATTCCCGTCAAGTTCCGCCAAGTGGAGGATTTGACGGGTATTCAAAATATCATTGAAAAGCAAAAGAACGATAACATTGCCCATTCAGGGGACATGAGCCTGGGGGGAATCTACATTGTCGCGTCCGAACGGCTGGAAATAGGAACGATTCTTCACCTTGATTTTCATCTGCCTGAAAACACCAAACATTTGACTTCCTTCGCCGAGGTGGTTTGGTCAAAGGAATCAGGAGCGGGCCTTCGCTTTATCATGATCAAGAGCGAGGACATGGAAACTCTTCAGAATTTTTTAAATGGCACGGCTCCAAAATAATTTTTAAAACTTCGCGGCCAAGTCGATTTGAGTCCTCAAAACGGGAGCCCGGCTGGTAGTGCCCACCACATTCGAGGCTGTCGTTCCCATGACATCGTAGTTAACCCGCCAGTCCATGTATTGGACAACCGAAAGACTGATGCCATCGGCTATTCCGGTGCCGACCATTCCCTTAAACCAGGTGTTGTTGTTGTGGCCCACCCCGGAATCTGAATCAGAAAAAGCGGAAAACACAGCGTTAGGTTCAATGTAACCCCACTCAAAGCTTCCGGCAAAATCACCCCGGCGGACAATTTCCCCAACCCCGACCCTGGCGAACAGGGCCAGATTGTTGTTCAGGATTAATTTGGGATTATTCACCGCGACATTCGCGTTCGTGGACGGGGCGATATTGAATGAGGTTAAATTAAAGACGCCATGAAATGTCCAAAGAACCGGAATTTTCTCCTCCCCGACTTTGTGAGAAATATTTAAGATTCCCTCAACCATATTGATATCGGGAATCAAGCCGCCTTGTGAGAGATCCCCCACCATTCCCTTGCTGGTGATGGACAGAGGTGCCCCCGGCGGGTTGGAGGGGATTGCGGTGTAGACCGCGAAGCCCGGTTCACCGGGTGTAATGTAGGCGGAAACATTGGGAACATATTCATACCCCGCCGTCAGCGAAATATCCGCGTTGGAAACCTTTATCTTTTGTTGAAACTGAAAGTTAAAGATGAAAAGATCCACTCCGTTCCCCTCAATGGTGGCTGGTCCATTTTCCTGCATGAGGCCGTACAGGGCGGTAATCCTGGCGTCCTTTAGGGGTTCATAGGTAATGGCCGCTCCCTCGGGGGAAATATCCTCATCCCAGGTGATAGGTGAAAAAGCCAGGGGATTAGGCATCTTCCCCAAAGCGAGGCTTAATTGATGATCAAAAAACCCAGGGGTCCAAACAATATTAAGCCTGTCCAAAAAAACACTTTTGGAATTACTTCCATTGGTTAAGGTCAAATAGGGGTCGGCGGGATCCATGCCGTTTCCCGTTGAAAAACGAAGACCAGCCGTCGCTTCTTCCCCAAAAACCTTTTCCATCCCAAACCTGCCCCGAAGCCTGAACCTGAATTCGTGGTCAAGCCACAAAACCGGGGTCGTAACATAAGTCGGGGCATAATCCTGCGTTTGGACGAAGTATTCGGTTCGAAAAATAATATCGCCGGAAAACTTAAGGCCTAATGCCCTTTCAAAATCAAAAGCCTTTGCGGGAGGGTTCACGTCACCACTTCCCCCCGAAACCCCGTCCCGTTCCATCGCGCCTACGCTTTTTGACATTCCAAAAAAACCAAACAAAAGGACCAAACAAAAAACAAAGAAATAACCGCTTTTCATTTTTACCCCCTGTAATAATATTTTTCATTAAATAGGCGGGACAATTTATGGCACTTCAAACCAAACCACCGCAAGAGGAGGAAGGGAAATTTCTATCGAGAAGGGCAGAAAATGGCAGGGTTCATCTTTTGTGTTGACTCCCCCGTTATTTCCGAAATTGCTCCCGCCATAAACATGGGAATCGGTATTGAGAATTTCCTTATAGAACCCCGAATGGGGTACCCCCACCCTGTAATTGGTTCTGATGACGGGAGAGAAATTACCCACGCAAAGAACCTGTTTTCCCGTCTTTATCGACTTCCTCATAAAAGCCACGGTGTTATCGTCCGTGCGGTTCAGGTCTATCCAATGGAACCCGGCGGGGTCAACATCCGCCTCATAAAGGGCGGGATATTCCCGAAGAAGATGATTCAAATCCCGGATCAAATTTTGGGTTCGCCAATGGTCCGCCCATTGGGTTAAGTGCCAGTCCAGGCTTTGACTGTGCTTCCATTCCGCAAACTGCCCGAATTCACAACCCATAAACAATAATTTCTTTCCAGGATGCGCCCACATGTAGCCATAGAGGGCCCGCAGGTTCGCGAATTTTTGCCAGCGGTCCCCCGGCATCTTGTCGATGAGGGACCCCTTCCCATGAACCACTTCATCGTGGGAAATGGGAAGGACGAAGTTTTCGCTCCAAGCGTAAAGGAAGCCAAAGGTCAGGTTGTTCTGGTGGTAACGGCGGTAAATGGAATCAAGGCTGAAATAATGGAGCGTGTCATGCATCCAGCCCATGTTCCACTTGAAACCAAACCCAAGCCCGCCCGTATAAGTTGGGCGGCTAACGCCCGCCCAGGCGGTGGATTCCTCGGCGATCATCAGGACTCCCGGATGTTGGGCGTGGACCACCTCGTTGAGTTGTTTCAGGAATTGAATGGCTCCCAGGTTCTCGTTTCCACCGAACTCATTGGCAACCCACTCCCCGTCCTTTCGGCTGTAATCCAGATAAAGCATGGAAGCCACGGCGTCCAGGCGAAGGCCGTCCACGTGATACTCCGAAAGCCAAAAAAGCGCGTTTGACATCAGGAAATTCCGGACCTCGTTGCGGCCAAAATTGAAAACGTAGGTTCCCCAATCAGGGTGCTCGCCCTGTTTCGGGTCCAGATGCTCATAAAGGGCTGTCCCGTCAAACCGGCCAAGCGCGAATTCATCCTTGGGAAAATGCGCCGGTACCCAATCGAGAATGACTCCGATTCCTTGTTGGTGGAGAAAATCCACAAGAAATTTAAAATCATCGGGCGTTCCAAAACGGGCGGTAGGAGCGAAGTAAGAAGAAACCTGATAACCCCAGGAACCCCCAAAAGGATGTTCCATAACGGGCATGAATTCCACGTGGGTAAAGCCCAGCTCCAAAACGTACTCAGCCAATTGAGCGGCCATTTCTCGGTAGGTCAGGGGACGGTTTCCCTCCTCGGGTACCTGACGCCAGGACTCCAGATGAACTTCGTAAATGGAAAGCGGGTTTCGGAGGATGTCCTTCAGCCCCCGGTTCTTCATCCATTCCCCGTCCTTGAATTCATAACGGGTTTGGTGGACTACGGAAGCGGTAAGAGGGGGTTTTTCTGTGGCGAAAGCGTAGGGGTCGGCTTTTAAGAGATTTCCATGATCCGTATGGATTTCATATTTATAATTCATTCCCTGGCTCAACTCGGGAATGAAAATTTCCCAAATGCCGGACCCTCCAAGCCGTCTCATGGGATGAAGACGGCCGTCCCACCCGTTAAAATCGCCCACCACGCTGACCCCCTGGGCCGCCGGCGCCCAGACGGCGAAAGAAAACCCCTTCACCCCCTGCCAATCCCGCAAATGAGCGCCCATCTTCTCATGAAGCTTCTCGTGGTTTCCCTCGCCCAGGAGATGGAGATCCAATTCACCCAGGGTGGGCCAGAACGCGTAGGGATCCCAATAGGTGAAAACCTTTTTACCGGGATAACTTACCCTTACCTGATAAGGGGGTATTTCTTTTTTGTCCGAAAGAAATATTTCAAATATTCCGGAGGGATGGGATTGCGAAAGGGGCCTCTCCTCGCCCCCGTCGAGGAGGATTGAAACTGTGGAGGCGTCCGGACGGAAAACCCTGACCTGAACCCCCTCCCCCTGGGAATGCATCCCCAACAAGGAATGGGGGTCGGAATGCCTGAGATTTAAAAATCGGTCAATATCCCGGGCGGACAAGGTGGTTGAAATTGGCGTCTGCTTTTTTACCCGAGTGGACACTTGGTTTATCCTTAAAAGACAAAACTAAATGCTTGGTACGCCGATAACACCCGATAAAAGCCGATTTCTATGACGGCTGAATCTTCTTAAAACTTATCGGCCTTGATCGGTTTTAATCGGCGTACAAATATATTTTTTCACCTTGCCGACGCTGAGTACCTTTTGGTTATACGGTTTCAATTTCATCTGAATGGAAGGAGTTCTTTACCTTTTTGTTCCTGTCCAGCAAAACCTCGGTTTTCAAATCCAAAAGCTCCGAGAGTTCCACCATCTTATCAAACTCATGCGACTTATCCGCGGACTCATAAACAGCCTCCTGGGCCAAATAGAGGTTGTAACTCAGGCCCAATTTTTTGGTCAGTTGAACCACCGCGATGGAAGCCCTGATATTTTCATCGGTGGGTTTGGCCACGGCCCCTTCCACGATTTCGGTTATCAGGTTCCGGAAGGTGTGTTCCGCCACGAACCGGTCAATCCGGTAGCCGTGCTGGGTCACCTCACCGGCGAGGGAAATCAAATTCTGATAGGCGTCCGGATCCTTGAACCATTCCTTTTTCTGGATTTCCTCCTCAAATAATTTGCCGAAGGTAAATTCCGCCGCCGCCCGGATTTCCTTGGGCAGTTCAAACCCAACGGATTGGAGCATTTCGAGGTTCCGGCGGTTGTCCTCATAAAGGCGGACATATTGTTCCGAAAAGCGCTCCACCAGCGTTCCAAAAACGGTTTGGAAAATCTTTTGCCGGCTTTCGGGAAGCAATTGTTCAACCCCGAACTCATCCGGCCCGAATTCCTCCTGCATGAGCCTCAAGAGTTTCGGCAGGGAGACGATGTAGAACTGTTCCCACAGGTGTTTCGCCGATTTTTCGTAATTTTCCTGGCGGATATAGGGCCGGATGGCCCCGTAAAAGTCGATCCCGCCCAGGTGGAGTCCCGCGAAGGCGTAACGGAAATGCTGGCGTGTCATGGATTCCTGGAGAAGCACATGGCCGGTCATGAGGGTAAAGCGGCCGTGCTCCTCCTTGCGGGGATCCATCAACTCAAACAAATAGCCCCCCGCTTCGCCCCGGTCCGCCACATGGTTGACGAGGGATGAAATGGCCAAATGGGCGACAACGCCCTGGGGGGTGACACGGGTGGTTTCGGCGAACCGGCGGTAAACGTCGGCTCCATTCCCGTATTCGTGCACGTTACTTCGGGCTTCGGAAAGAATTTCAAGAAAGGTCGCCTCCGGGGATTCAAGTCCCAGAGTGTTGAGAAGATCGAAAATGCGCGCGGCGTATTTCAGGACCTGTACCGTCTCGATACCGGAAATTTCGGTGAAAAACCACCCACAGCTCGTGTACATCAGCATGGCGTTTCGCTGGATTTCCAGCTGGGTCAGGGCCCGGACCTGCTCCAGGTCGTTTAAGGCCCGGCCCGCCTGCCTTTCGAGGAAGGCCTTTCGGGAAACATCTGGGTCAAGCACCAGCTGGATATATTCGTTTCGGGCGGCCCAAGGATCGGCGAAAAGTTTTCCCCGTTCCTTTTCAAAATGGGCGGCGACATTGTCCCTCAAGAAATCTAACGCTTTGCGG
>JAHFCG010000017.1 GCA_023249615.1 candidate division FCPU426 bacterium
ACATGAAACAAAATAAGAATTTTTTCATATACAATCCCTTTCTAAATATCGCCCCCAAATGATCCCTCCCATCGTGAATAATTTCAAATTCCATTGATCAATTTTCGTTTTTCAACTTCTTTTCAACTTCATCCAATTTCTTTTTTGCTTGAGCGTTTTTCGGATCCCTCTTGAGAATCTCCCGATAGAGCTTGGCCGCTTCGAGGTAACCCTGATGGGCGTAAACACCTTCGAGCCCGGGCATGACAAACTCGTCCCCCAGACCTCCCGCCAGCGAATCATTTACTTTTTTTACTTGTTTGGAATTAGTTGCCGGGGAAATCGTGTCTTTCAATTCCAGGTCTGCCAGGGACGCGGCGAATGCGATGACGGCCCTTAAACCTGCCGGCGACATTTCTGGATAGGTTTGGAGAATGTTATCCATGCTATCTCCAAGGGCCAAGTGCCCAAGGACGGTCTTCAGTGTGACTTGGGTGCCTTTGATAATGGGCCGCCCATCCATAATTTTAGGATCGCGAATGATCCAATCCCGGTAATTCATTGAACCCTCACACACCCTTAATCCAAAACTCGTTTCCATTCGGGGTGGCAATTGTAATGACATCTGCTGGAGGCGACGATGGCAGGGGCAAGGCATGCCTTGCCCCTACGAAACCAATGGCACCATCGCTACTTGAAGGAACCCTTATTGTTCGTGAGCCTGGCCTGGCAGGTCCTTAAAGTCGGTGGGCGTCAGGTTTTCGAGGAATTTTTTGAACTCGCTCATTTCCTCTTTGTACTTCTCTTTATCCTGAATGGTGGCGTTGATAATGACTTTTTCCGACACAAAAATGGGGGAATTGGTTCGAAGTGCCAACGCGATGGCATCCGAGGGACGGGCGTCTATCTCATACTTTTCCGCGGAATCAGGTATTTCCAGAAAAATTCGGGCAAAAAAGGTGTTTTGGTTGATGTCATTGACCAGCACCTTCGTCACCTTGGCGCCCAGGGTATCAATCACGTTTTTTAAAAGATCGTGAGTCATGGGGCGGGCGATGACCTGCTCATTAAGCTGGATAAAAATAGCCGTGGCTTCCGCTACCCCGATCCAGATGGGCAAATAACGCTTTTCATCCTCATCGGTCAAAATGACCGCGGGGGTTTTGAGGTTGGGATCCACTGCGATTCCACGCACTTTCATTTCTATCATGGGTTAAAACTCCATTAATACTGGCTTTTCTCTAATATTCTTTACCCATCATGTGAATCAGCAACTGAATTTGCAAGGCAGGGGTCAGCCAACCGTTAGGTTGAGGAGGCATCAAGCGATTCGATGACGTTATTATAAACCCGAATTTGATGCCTTGCAATGAAGCAAGAATTTTAAAAATGTTAGGAACACCCAGAAGAACCTATTTCACCACCAAGGGCACCAAGTTCACCAAGGAAGATAAAAAAACTGCATTTGACGATTTTTCAAACATTTTGTCTTTCGCTTTTCTTGGTGAACTTGGTGGTTCAAACTGCCTCTACTTCTTTTTTTTCAAATCACCCTCACTGAAAATTTGAGCCTCAAAGCCGGAAAGGTTCACCTTTTCTTTCCAGGCATCCTGAGGAAGACCCGCCTTCACGCAGGTTTGTTCCAAAAAAGTCTCAACGTCCCAGTGGTATTCGATAGCGACTTGCGGAAGTAAAAGCCCGGAGCGATTCCCCCTGCTGATAATAAGACCGTGAACACCCACCTTTATTTGCTCCGGCGTAATGGGTTTCGGTACGGAAAGAACTGAGATTTCTATTTCAATGTGGGATAACTCTTCCGCCCGCACCGGTGGAAAACGGGGGTCCTGAAGAGCCGCGCTAATGGCCGCTTCCTGGACCGCTTCCGCCAGCGGCTTCACGGGATAGGGAAAACCAATACAGCCCCTCAATTCCCCTTCAAGCCAAAGGGTTACGAAGGTTCCCCGTTTTTCTCGAAGGAGAGGTGAAAGGGATTCAATGGTCGGCAATTTTCGGCCCTTTTGAATTGTCACCTGGATGGAATTACGCGCCAATTGCAAAAGCAATTGCTGGTCTTCGGAAGAAACCATTTCCGCTGGATTCATAAGCCAACTTCCTTTTCACCACAGAGGTCACAGGGTACACAGAGTTAATATTCTTTAAATCTTTTAAAATCTTAAATCTTCACCCCCGTGCCCTCTGTGTACCCCGTGGTTCATTCCGTTACTTACAGAACGCAACCGCCCCATAGCCCACCACCTTCGAATGGTCCCCCGTCACATCGCCTGAATTGCGGTAAGCCAAAAGTTTAGTTTTATTAGCCCCAACCCCTTTGGCGAATCTTAACAAAGTGGAAACCGGCTCTCGGCCGCAGTGAGTACAATAATATTCGGAATATCTCCGGCCCATGATTTTCTCGTCAATTTTATTAACTTCTCCCTCATCACCCTTTAAAAGTATATCCAAAAATTCTTGATCGGCATTTTTCGCTATTTCATAGGAGGGGTAATGTGAAAGGTCGGAGGAAGCGATCAAAAGAAACTTCTTTTTTTTCCAAAGGGCCATCAAGGCTTCACTCAAGGGCTTCACCGCCGTTTGAAGTCCCTGGCCCATGACGATGGGAACCACCTTCGCCCCGGGCAAATACTGATAAACCAGGGGCAAATGGACTTCCACGGAATGTTCCCTGGCAAAGGCCGAGGGTATCTCGGCGATATGATCATCAAAATCCATTAAAAACTTACAAGCTTCCTGGTCAACGGGCAATTCACCCAGAGGGGTAACCACCGATTCCCCCGCGAAAACCGAAACACCTTTGAAGGGCAGGAAATGGCTGGGGCCCATCAAAATCACGGTTTCAACAGGTTCCGAAAGAGCGCGGTAACCCAAGGCCGCGACGGCCCCGGAATACATATAGCCCGCGTGAGGCAGAACAAATCCCACAGGCTCCCCTTCGGGAAGGGAAACCTTCCTTTCCTTTTCAAAGGAATCAATTTCAGCCTGGAGTTTTTTTCGGTCCCCGGGATAAAAGGAACCTGCCACGACTGGGTGAAGTTTCATAACAACAATATAAGGGAACATTCAGAAATTGGAACCACCAAGGGCACCAAGTTCACCAAGGACTGCAAAAGATATTTGTTTCAAATTAAAAGATTAGGACTTCTTGGTGTCCTTGGTGAACTTGGTGGTAAAAAATTCTCTCAGGGAGCAGTTAAAACTTGTGAGATTTTTTTGCTGGTGTAGGGCCAGGCACCCTCAGGAATCACCGCGAAAGATCCCGCGGTGAACATGGAAGTTTCCAACGGCACCCAGGATTTGCAACCCTCGTAGGCCGGTTTGATGGGCAATTCCAAAGGAACAGGCAGGGCATAAACCCGTGTTATGAAAACGTAAAGGCCCTTCCAGTCGCCGTAGTTGAACTTCTTTTCAATGGCGCCTTCGCTCAAAACAGTAAAAGGGATGATCCTTTTACAAACATCCCAATCCGTCACCTTCTCGACCTTTTCGGCGAGTCCGTATAAACGGAAATGAACCCTCTTGGGGTCTTTGTTTTCCTTTTCAATGGCCGCCAAACGGGGGCGCCAATCAGGCTTCATGTCCTGGGCAGTTTCATGCTCAAAGGTGGGATAAAGGAAGAACTCGGAGTGTTCAGGCTTGAACTCCCCGCCGTCCTCCGAAATGCCGCCTTTTTTCAGAAGAATGGTTTGTTTCCCTTCTTCCAGGGCCTTGCAGACAACAGCCCATTCCTTGAGAGCGATATTATTTTGAAGTTTCATAGGAGGATAATTATGTGGATTTAACCAAAAACTTTCAAGATTAAACAAAGGCTTTTAACCACCAAGGGCACCAAGTTCACCAAGAACCGCCAAAGATTTTTGATTTTAACTAAAAGACTATGCCTTCTTGGTGCCCTTGGTGAACTTGGTGGTAAAAATTTGATTTCATCTTGGGTTTATTTTGAAAACGCCATCAGGACGACTCCCGCGATCACAATGAGAGTTCCGCCTAAAACCTTCGGCCAAAGTGAAATAGGAAATTCCTTAAAAACAAAAAGCGACCAGCAGGTGTAAACGAGTCCGCTGGCGTTGACGATGGGAACCGCCCGGGAAAGTCCGAGAGCGTCGATGGCCAAAAGAAAACAGGTGGTCCCCATAATCCATAACGCCGCGGTCGCGACCCCGAAACCTAAATTACGTAAATTCCAATTTTTGGAAAGCCCGGCGGAACCAACAAGTAGAGCGGGACCAATACCGCCTAAAATCAGCCCCGTTAAAGCGTCGGAGGAGGTCAAAGTGTTTTGCGGATCCCAAACTTGGGCCGCCTTGATGGGAGCGAAATAAACGCCCCAAAAAAATCCTGCCAGTAATCCAAACAGAACGCCTTTTTCCAAATCTCTTTCCTTCCTTGGAGCCGCGGATAGGTGCGCCACCCACCAGGCCCCCAGAAAAAGAAGGGACCCACCCGCCAAAAGCAAAAGGTAGGCCTTCAAGCCTGAGGCTTCATGAAATACGATCAAACCAAACGCGATATTGACCAGTGAATTCACGTTGAAAAGCACCGAGGCCTTGGCCAGGCTGACTTCTTCCAGGGCTAAATTCGCGAGACTTTGGCCGCAGGCCCAAAGAAGCCCCGAAAGAATGGAAGCCCAAAACCAATAGGGGTGACCCCATAAGGCTTGTAGGGAATGAAACCGGAACAGTTCCAGCACGGCCATTCCCAGCCCCATGAAGGGGAGGAAGGAAAGCCCTTTCGCGGTGGCGAAACGAACGGGAACCATGTAACTGCCGATGCAGGCGAAGGCGCCAAAGGCGTAAAGATATCCAAGTTCCATTTTATTCCTGTGTGAAATTATTTTAAGAAGACTGCAAAACCCTCGCCACGCGGCGCAAAAGAACAAAACTCACGACCCTCATCCCGATCATGACCCAAAGGAGGGATAAGGGAGAAACTTTTCCGTAAAGATAAGCCCCGCCATTTCCCGTGACCGCGATACCAACCTGGGCCAGGGCGTAAAAAGCCGCGACCACTTTTGCCCGTTGTTTTTCCTCGATAAGACTCATCCAAACCGCAGCGCTGACCGAACCAAAAAGCGCCCCGCCAACCGCCCCCAAACAAGCTGAAAGAAGGCAAACGATCAAAACATTATCGCTTCCGGGCGAAAGAAAAATCAAAACCGTAAGGGAACCAAAAGCGAAAACCTGATCCGCGCCCAGGAGTTTCACCATTTGGCTTTCGGTGATCGTGGGGATGATCAGAAAAAGCGTGAGGAAGGCCACGTAGGCCGAACCCTGGGTCAATATGGAAAGGTAGGATTCCTTCATGCCCAGGTAATGAACCATATAAAGGGAGGAATAAATGCCCCAAATGTAAATCATCCATTCATCTAGGAATTTCGAGCTGAAGAAGAACCTGGAACCGGGCTTTTTAAAAAACTTTCCCAGTTCCTCGCGAAACTGACGAAACCCATCCCTGAAAACATGGAACCAGGAAATGGTAAAAAGATAATTCCAGGAAGTGTCGCGGTTCTCCCCCTCAACCGTTTCGGGCAAATATTTCCACCGCAAAAAAATCCCAACCGTCACCATGACCGTGAAAAACCAGTACATGGCGTGGTTGGCGGGGCCCAATCCCATTTTTGAAACCCACAATCCCCCCAAAAGCGGGAAGAAAAAAAGAAAAGGCGCGAGATTCACCATCTGCAAAACCGTGTAAACATAGGTTTGTTTTTTGGCGGCAACCCCTTCCCCCAACAGGCATTGGTAAGGAACCCCGGCGCCGGCGTTGGTGGCCAAAAAAACAATGGCGGAAACACACCACCACTTGCTGTCGGCCAGGGCTAATGAAAAGCAGTAGCCCCCCCAGCTTAGGGCGTCAAAAAGGATAAGGGTTTTTTTACGGCTCCAGGCGTCCGAAAGGTAGCCTCCCAAAAACAAGCAAACCACCCCGACTATCTTCATCAGGTTTTGATAAACACCGACCTCTGTTTCCGAAAGCCCCAGGGAAACCATGTAAAGGCTGGTGTAGGGCTGAACCATGGCGATGGGGATAACCCAAAGCACCCCGGCGTAAATGGTCACGGCTTGTTTACGGGGCATCCCCAAAAACATTTCACGAACCTTGGCGCCCTGGTCCCCCAAAAGGAAAAGGGGTTTTTTCAGAAGGGTTTCGTACCCTTCCTCGCCAATGTCACGGAGGGAGGATAGGAATGAGAAAAAAGGTTGAAACATAAAACTCCTTAAGAACCACTAAAAAGCAATTTGAACCACCAAGTTCACCAAGGGCACCAAGTAAGGCAAAAACAAAAACAGGATTTTTGGATTTTTAAAAATTTCCGTCTTTCGCTGTTCTTGGTGCCCTTGGTGAACTTGGTGGTAAAAACATTTTTGTCTGTGGTTCAAAATTATAATATTTCCCGGATCATCACCACCGCGTCTTCCTGGTTATCGCTGTAGTATTTTTTTCGGATGGCCACAAACTTGAACTCGCATTTTTCATAAAGCCGGCGGGCATCCTCATTGCTTTCCCTAACCTCGAGCGTTGCCAATTCCGCGCCCCTCTTGCGGGCGAAATCCACGCAGGCTTCCACCATTTGACGGCCGAAACCACGGTTCCGGAAACGAGGCCCGATGGCCAGGTTGATGATGTGGGCTTCCTGAGGCGCTTCCCAGTAACCCATGTAACCGGCCACCTGCCCCTCTTCCTCAATCACGAAATAATGCGCCGCTTCCCTTTTCAGTTCCTCGTCAAAAAGTTCTTTTGACCAGGGCGAGGGCATGGAGGCTTTCTCGATTTCAACGACCTGTTCCAGGTCCACTTCCAACATGGGTCGGAAAATCATCCAAAACCTTTCTCACCACGAAGGTCACAAAGTTCAACAAGTAAAACGCAAACCGACTGAAAGATTTTTAAATATATTTTAACTTCGTGCTCTTCGTGTACTTTGTGGTTCAAGATTTTTGTTTTTCATCCACGGCGGGAGGACGTAAATATAAAGGTTTCAAATCTTTAAGGGTCGGCCTCGCCCCTGCCTGCCATTTCCGGTAGGCCAACCGGGCAATGCTCATGGCTTTGGGCTGGTGGAGTGAGTTGAAGGCGAACATCCCAACGGCGCCAAGACTTTCCCTGATTTCCTTTTCGTATTTCAAGGCTCCCGGGCCCACGATCCAGGTTTTTGTTTTGAGGATTGAGAAAAACTGGTCAACGGCCATGATCCGGGGCGGCGCCAATTCCTTCACGTTTTCATTTCCAATTTCATAATGTCCGGCGAAACACTCGCCCCTTTGGGCGTCAATGAGGCAAAGGGCTTCCCCTGGCATTTCCGCGGCTCTTAAGTTCTCCGCCAAACCTTCCAGCGTCGAAATTCCAAAAGCCAAAAGATTGGAAGGCATGCAAAGACCTTCAGCCGTGGCGATCCCCACGCGAATGCCGGTAAAACTTCCCGGACCCACCGAAACGGCGACCCCGGCCAGATCCTGCGCGGTCAGGTCTTTTTGTTTGAGAAGGGTTTCCAAAGCGGGAATAAGGGTAACGGAACTTTCCCAATCATTGGGAAGGGCGCACTCCGCCAGTTCCTCGCCCGTGACCAGGTCGAGAAGGGCAACGCTTGAGATTCGGGTGGAAACTTCTATGGCGGCCAGCAAAGGATGAGTTCCTCCACTCGGGGAATGCTTTCCGGATGGGACGCTTCCACGGATAAACGGCGCGCGTCCTCGGAGAGTATTTCAAAACTTATTTTTATGGCGGGCGGGGGGATAAGCTTGGGGAATTTATCACCCCACTCCACCGCGACAATACCGCCTTTTTCAGTCCACTCATACCAACCCAGGTCTTCCACGGCCTTGGATTGTTCGAGCCGGTACCAGTCAAAATGGTAGAGCGGAAGACGCCCTTCGTAAATATGCTGGAGGGTAAAGGTGGGTGAGGTTACATTCCCCTCATAGCCCAGCCCCTTCGCCAAACCCTTCACAAACTGTGTTTTTCCGGCGCCAAGGGGCCCTTCCAGGGTCCAAACTTCCCCTGGTTTCGCCTTTTCTCCGATCATCAAGCCCAGTTGGTAGGTAAGTTCAGGCGTGTCGCAGGTAAAGCTGGTTTTTAACAAAGTAACTCCCAAAATGATTAGCCGCAAATTTGCGGGGATTTTCGCTATCAAAAATGGACTTTAAAAAACTTAAAAAAATATCCATCAACGTTTAATTTGTCATCCTGAACGAAGTGAAGTATCTCTGTTTTCTTGGAAAACATAGATTCTTCGGCGGAAATCGCCTCAGAATGACAACATTAGAAAAAATTTTAAAATCTTTTCCGCGTTAATCCGCGCAAATTCGCGGCAATGCTTTCAGCCTTTTTTCGAAAAGTGGTCAAAGCCTTTGGATTCAAGCGGAACCCTTTGGGCTTTTTTAGAGATAAGCGTAATCCCCTTCGCTTTCGGTACCATCCGGCCGATCGCCTTGCAGGCCACACCTGTTTCCCCGGCGAGTTTCTGTACCACTTCTGAAATTTTGTTGAGAGGAACGGTGAACAAAAGCTCGTAATCTTCCCCGCCATGTAGCGCGAAGTCGAGGGGATTCAATTTGTTTTCCTCACAATAATGAAGCAGGGAGGCGGAAAGGGGCACCCCCTCCTCGTGAACCTCGGCCCCGACGCCTGACTCCCCGCACAAATGATGAACCTCGCTGGAAAGGCCGTCCGAAATATCGATGGCTGATGTTGCCAGCCTATTCGTGGCCAAATGTCTTCCAGAATTAAACCGGGGAACGGGCGTTAAATGTCTCTTGATGAGGATGGAGGTAATTTCCTTGCCCTTGGCCGAGGGGTTTTGAAGCGCGTGAAGACCCGCGGCCGAGTCGCCCAGGGTTCCCGTGACAAAAAGGGCGTCGCCCACCTGGGCGCCGCTTCGCTTCAACGCCCGGCCCGATTCCACCTCCCCGATCATGGCGATATTCACCACGAACTGGTCGCTTCCCACCGTGTCCCCGCCCACAATCTGAGCGCCGAAGGATTCCCCCCAGCTTTTCATCCCGTCATAAAAGGCTTCAAGATCCGCCACGGGAAAATTCTTGGGAACTCCCAGGGAAACAACCGCCACCGTGGGTTTGGCTCCCATCGCGGCGCAATCGCTGATGTTGACCGCCATGGTCTTGGCGCCCAGTTGCCAGGGAGTAATCAGTTTGAAATCAAAATGACGGCCTTCGACCAGCATGTCGGTGGTAAAAACCAGTTCGTGCCCGGGCGTGGGTTTGAAAATGGCGGCGTCATCACCGATGCCCAAAGTCACCGAGGGATTTTTGGATTTCAGGGACTCGCGGATCTTGTCGATAAACCCGAACTCGCCGGTGTTCCCCATGGTTTTTTTGATGTCTTTTTCGTTTTTCAAACAAACTCCTCAAGATTTTTTAACCACCAAGGGCACCAAGTTCACCAAGAAGGATGAACAAAAGAGATTTAAATATTTTCGATTTCTTGGTGCCCTTGTTGAACTTGGTGGTGAAAAATCAGGTTGTATAACGTCCGTTGATGTCGATGTAACCATCCGTCAAGTCACAGGTGTAAACGGTTGTCTTAGCCTTTCCAAGTTTTAAATCGACGACTATGTCGACATTCTTTCGGGATAATATTTTTTTGAGCTTTTCCCGGGACCAGCTGACTTTTTTCCCGCCGTTGTAAAGCAGGTAGCCGCCGATGACCACCGAGGTTTTAAATTCATCAATGGAGGCGCCGGCGTATCCCGCGGCCATCATGACCCTGCCCCAATTGGGGTCCGCCCCGAAAATCGCGGTCTTGACCAAGGGCGATTTGGCGATGGTCATGGCGATCTTAAAGGCATCCAGATCCGACTTGGCCCCCGTGGCGGTTACCGAAACAAATTTTGTCGCCCCCTCACCATCCCGAACGACCGCTTTGGCAAGATCCAGGCAGACTTCCTTCAAAGCCTTCACGAATTGTTCATAACACTCGCCTTTATAGGTCAACGGCTTGTTTCCGCAAGCACCGTTGGCCATCAGGATGACCGAATCATTGGTCGATACATCCCCGTCCACCGTAATCCGGTGGAAACTTTCCCCCACGGCTTCCCTCAACGCCTGGTTCAACAAGGGTCTCGATATTTGAACGTCGGTCAACAGATACACCAGCATGGTTCCCATGTTGGGATGGATCATCCCTGACCCCTTGGCCATTCCCGTTAGCCAGGATTTTTTTCCAACCATCATGAGGGGCCTGGCGCTGACCTTGGTGAAAGTATCGGTTGTCAGGATCGCCTCAGCGGCGTCCATGGCCCCGTTTCCAGAAAGCCTCAATACAGCCTGTCTAACCCCGGCGAGGATTTTCGGCATGGGCAAGGGGATTCCTATAACGCCTGTCGAATGGGTTAAAACCGCCTCCGCGGTTATTCCCAAATACTCGGCAACAGTTTTCGCGGTCTTTAAAACGTCCTTTTCGCCCTGTTTTCCAGTAAGAGCGTTCGCGTTGGTGGTATTGACCAGGACAGCCTGGATTTTTTTGCCGGCCTTCAACGCTTTTTCAGTGTGTTTGGCGGAGGCGGCCTTGACCCGGTTGGTCGTGACCATGCCGACGGTGACGGCCGGAAACCGGGAAACCAGCAAAGCCATGTCGGGCTTGCCGGTTTTTTTCAAACCCGCGTGAATTCCCGACGCGAGAAAACCGAGGGGAAGGGGAAGATGTTGTTTTGCCATGTCAAAATCCTTATCTAATAGGTAAAGAGGTTGCATTCTAAGAGCTTTAAAAAACCCTGTCAAACACACAACTTTGGACAGCCAAAACCCAGATTATTCACCACCAAGACTCCAACCCTCCAAGGGAACCTTGGATAAAAATTATCAAGCCCAGGAGCAAAGCTTGTAAGACTTTTTTTCTTCAAAGACCTAATTCCTTTACGGAAAAAATTCCATTGTCGCTCTTGGTGTCTTGGAGTCTTGGTGGTAAAAAGGGTTCCTATGAAATGCAAAGGCGTCGACATTCAACTCAAAGCCGTTCTCTTCGACCTCGACGGAACCTTGATTGATTCCAAGCGGGACATCGCCCAGTCAGCCAACGCCGCCAGAATCCATTTCGGTTTCACTCCCCTGCCGGACGATACCATCGGCACCTTCGTGGGGCTTGGTGTCATGAATCTTTTGGAAAGATCCATCGAAAGCAAAGACCCCGCGCGGTTAAAAGAGGCCTATGAAATTTTCAAGAAACATTACCGAACCCATTGCGTCGATTTTACCCGGCCCTACCCAGGGACTTTTGAGCTTTTGGAAAACCTGAAGGAACGCAGGGTCAAGATGGGAGTGGTTTCCAACAAGCCCCAGGAATTCACCGACTTGATATTAAAAAAGCTGGACCTTTGGGATTTTTTCGAGGTTTCCTTCGGCCCGGAAGCTACTGTTAATAAAAAACCGCATCCAGAACCCCTCTTGACGGCCCTGGAACGTATGAAAGCCAAGCCCTCGGAAGGCGTCATGATCGGCGATTCGGTGGTGGACATTGAGGCGGCCCGGGCGGCCAAAATGCTGGTGGGAGTGGTCTCGCATGGTTACGGGGAGAGAGAAATCCTGAACGCCGCCGATCCCGACTGGCTTTTCAATTCATTGGGTGAATTTTTAGAAATTTTTACTTAATTTTCCATGGCGTTAAATTAACAAAAGGTGTCAAAGGGTTTGTAGGTTTGTTGCCTGAATTTATGGCTTTTCCACCTTCGGGCGCTCGCAAAACACGAAAAAGGTATACAAGTCCCATCATTTCATCATCCAAGCAAAACCAATTAGGCTCAACCGTCTGTGGTGCAAATGAAGAATAAAATGAAATTTTATTAAGGGCAATTTTAATAGGTTCTATTCCCTTGAGAGTCAGTGTTCGAAAAATTCTTTTACCTCCCAAAATAATACCCACCTGATAACAGGCGACGCCATCTGGTGGGCAATCCCCAAAAACCATGTCCTGTTTTATTTTGCTTTCATCAAAATTATTGTCGTCATTCACTGCATTTGATAGGTTTTTCAATGGAGGCGGTGGAAGATTTTTTTGAAAACATTCATAAATTATTTCAAATTTTTCATCTGAGATCTTATATAGCCTTGGAACAAATCCGCTTCCTCTGTGGAAAGAGGTTAAACCTTCACAACAATATTCATTCGAATCATGCGAGTTAGAAATTGCGCAGGAATCCCTTTCCAAGCTTTTCCCCGATCGAGCTAAATAGTTCAAGTAAATTAAATTCGGTTCGTGAGTCGGCCTAGAACCGCCTTTTGCTTTTTCAATCGGGGCAAGAGCGGGCAATGCTTTTCCCGGGGATGGGTGAGTTAAAAAAGAAAAAAGGATAAGTAAAAAAAGGAAAGCTCTCATACTTTAATTATATACCCTTGACCAAGGGAAAAAGCCGGAGCGTTAAGCCATAAAAAATTCTTATCTAGCCATCTTCAAAATAAAACTCAGCGGCGCGCCTTCCCTTTCAACCCGGTGGATGATTTTTGTTTCCTCCCCGGGCCCAGGTCTGATGCCCGCCCTGGTCATGATGACCGCGAAATCCGCCTCTTCCCTTTTATCCCACCAAATCATGTTTGAATTGAAATAGGTCTGGGATTGAAAGGGCGCCCCTTGGGCGTAAATTTTATAAATCCTGTTCGAACCTTTGATTTCGTTTTTCTTAAGCCATTCCACAGCCTCCTTCATGCTGGCCACCCAATAATCCGTTTCATATTTTCCGTAAGCCCCTTTAAACCCTCCCGCCAGCTCATTGAAGTAAACATATTCATAGGGATGGAGCCTGATCAGATGCGCTCCCGTCATCCCCATATTTAAAACCATTAAAAAACCGACCGTCATTTTGCCCAGGGAATTCCCAGGGGACTTGGAGTCTTGTGGGCGGATTGGCCTGAAGAATTCAATGAAAGCCAGGGCCGCCATTGTGGAAAGGATGGGGATCAGGAAAAGAAAATGTCTGATGCCGTCGTAGATGGCCGGGTGGAGTAAAAGGTACAGGCCGAAATTAAGCAGAAAAGCGCCTCCCAGTAAAAAATAAAGGTGATGGACGCTCCCGCCCCTGAATTTGAAAAAGGAATAAATAAAAAACACCAGCAAAAAAAGGGGCGTGGTAAAACCTATCCAAAGCGGAAGGTAATACCAGGGGTAATTGATCGTATCCGAGGTCCCACCCATAAAAAGAAACTCGAATCTTGGGGGAAAATGGGCGCTCAACCAAAAAACATTTATCAAATGTTTAAAATAATGTTCCCCCAGATAAGGCCACAAAACCATGCAAAGAATTTGGGAGGTTGCCAAAACCCCGAACCAGTCCTTGGACCTCCAGAAAAACCATTTCCGAAAACCCCCTTGTCCCCTTTTTTGTTTTCGGATCCCAAAAAGATAAAAGTCGTAAATCATTAAAACCGGAAAAAGGGTAAAACCGACTATTCGCGAACTCATGGTAAAAGCGAAAAGGACGCCCAGGATGGCCCACCGCGCCTTGAATTCCGGCAGATTTTCCTCAAAAAGGTAAAGGGCCGCCAAACTCAAAAAATAAAAAAGCGCGAAAGGGACATCCTTGGGGTTCGCGGGAATGCTTCCGAGAAAGGAAAGGGAAAGGAACAAAAACACCGGACCCGCCAGGGCCCAAATCCGTTTTCGGGTCTGAAAAAGCACGACCTCATAAACCGCCCAAAAAAGCAGCAGGGCGAAAAGCAGGTTTAACAAATGAAAAAACTCATAATTGATTTTTGAGGTAAAAAAATTCAAAAGGAATGGATAGGGGTAGCTGTGTTCCGGATCAAAGTAAGCGGGCTTCTCACCATGAACAATGAACTGGTAAAGTTCCATTCCTCCCTGGTAGGTATCCTTCTCATCCCAGGTGCAGCCGTAGTCCTTGTAAGTCCCGAGGGAAAAGACCAGGTAAAAGAACGCGAAAAGCAGGAAGGGGATTCTTTGTCTCAAGGTTTGTCCCGTGGGAAATGGTTAAGGAGCATTCTAGCGAAAGTGCCGGACCGAAAGTAAATTTTATCTTGGAATTTAAAAAGAAGGGGGTTTTATAATTCCCGGACTGATTCCACCAGCACAAACCGGGCCCGGTCCTTTTTCGCCACCGATTTTCCCGGGGGAATTTCAAGAATTTTTAGTTTCATTTCTTTTTGAGGAAGAAACAGGGCCAGCGCGTCTCCCGCGAGGGATTCATGGGAAGGTTTTACGGACTTCCCATTCACCCAAACCTTGCCGGAATCGCAAAAACGTTTGGCGGCCATTCGGGTTTTCGTGATCCCCATCAACTTCAAGAAAAGGTCAACCCTCAAGATTCTTCAACCTTGTTGACGACGCAAGCGGAAAACGGCTTGTCCACCGAAGTCGAGCGATACCGATGATGGACGAAGGGAGGACGAAGGAAAGGGGAAGACCCGGGTCAATTGGTTTTATCCAGGTAAAACCTGAAATTGGCGATGGCCTTGACGCCGGAAAAATCCAAGGCCGCGCTATTGATGTCGTTATTCAGCAACGGCGACGGAATGGCGGGCCCGGTGGTCGAGGGTAGCGTCACCTTGGTGGTCAAAGGATTAATCCTTAGGTAACGATAACCAATCCCGACCTCAAACGCTGATTTCTTGAAATTATCCAGGAAAAACTCCAGGGATCCTCCCGCTCCCCCGCCCCAATTGGACCCGTTTAAATCGGCCTGTTCAATTGAGGGACCGGAGGCAATGTTCAAATTCGCTCCCTGGAGAAAATAATATCCCCCCTGCCCGGAGAGAATAAAATTTGTGCCCTCATCCAGCGGAATCAAAACTTTCAGGGCGAGGGAAGGCCCCAAAATCGCGGAACTCCATTTGTACTTAAACCCGGTCGTGGAATCCGTGACATTTTCAGCCATTTTTTGAAAAGCCTCGCAAAGTAAACCCACCTCCAGGGTTGGATCGATCGCGAAATCCAGTTCCGCGTTTAATCCAAACCCGAACGGAAAGTTTTGTTTTGAATCCACGCCCGGAGAGTGGTAATCCGCCAGATCCTGGCTGCCATAGTTAAACCCCTGGGCCCCCAGGGAAAGGGCCCAACTGCCCCCTTGGGAAAGGGTGGGATAGATCTCGGGTTTCCCCCCCTCGGTATCGACGGGAACCGCGGCCTCGGTTTCCCCGTTGGGTTTTTCAGCCGTACCGCCCGAAACGTTGGATGTCCCGCCCGTCTGGGACCCCATATTTTCCTCGGCAGAAGGAGCCGCTAAAAATGGCTTTCCATCCACGAGGATATTGGCTTTCTTTTCAAGGCCCTCAATCCAGGCTTTTAAACCGTTGTCTTTTTTGCCGCCCTGCAGGTGGGCTTTTATTTCTGAGGCTACCGAGGGGTAATCCGCCTCGCCCTTAAAATCAACCTTCACGATATAAACCCCGTCCGCGGCTTTCACGATTCCCATCCCCTTTTCAGGAATGGCAAAAATTCCCTTGGCCAATTTGGGGTCCAGATCCACCCGGTGGACTGTTCCAACCTCACCGCCCTTTTCGGCGGAGCCCGCGTCCTCGGAATACTTCTTGGCGTAAGCCCTGAAATCAGCCCCCGCCTTCAGTTCCTTCAACAAGCCCTGGGCCTGTTTATCCAGCTCCTTGAGGTAAACCGCGTTGGATCTTTCCTTGGCTGGAATTCTAAAAAGGATGATGGAGAATTTAACCTGTTCAAAATCGGTGGGATGCTGCTCAAAATAAGCCCTGGCTTCCGCGTCCGTGACAATGCCCGTCTTGGGGAGATCCTGTTGTTTCATTCTCAGCGCCCGACCCGCCTTTATCCGCCGTAAAATCTTGTCCCGGGCGTCGGATTTCAAATCGTCGATTGAAATGCCCTCTTTTTTCAGCTCGTCGTTAAAATCCTGCTCAGTGGCAAACCCTTTTTTCATACCGTCGATCTGGTTGTTGACTTCCCTTTCAATCTCGCTTTCGGAAACCTCAATTTTGTCGCGATCAGCCTCCTCGGCGAGAAGAACCTCCCTGACGAAGCTTTCGATCACGGCCTTCTTGGCTTCCGCGTAGGCCGGCGTTCCGGGCTTGGCGGATTTCATTTGCTGGCCCCCGAAATATCCCTCAATGGATTCCTCAAGCTCCCCCCGGGTCATGGCCTCCTGGTTCACCACCACGGCGATATCCTCAACCGTTTTCGCCGCGACTTGCGTTGTGACACAAAACCCAAACAAACACAAAAAGAAAACCAGGTTGCTTAACCATAAAAATCCCGAATCCCCCAAGGTCCTTCTTGGTGTCTCGGCGTCTTGGAGCTGGATTCGATTTTTCTTTTTATTCCTCACGTAAACCCTCCAGGGTTACCCCGACAACCGGGGCCATTTCTTGATTCACTCGAATGACGGCCTTCTTTTTTATATCCCCCATCCACTCGTTGAAACGCTGATCCTGCTCCTCTTTTAAAAGACTTTCCCCAATCCTGTCCTTAACTTCCTTGAAAGACCGCATTCGCCTGGGGGACCACTCCAATAATTGGAATAAATGATACCCAAAATCATCTTTCAGGGGTTTTGAAATCTCTCCCGGCCTTAGGCCGGATAAAGCCCTCATAAAAGCCGTCGAGATCCTCTCGGTGGACATCAATCCCCAGTCCCCGCCTTCGGCTTTTTCGGGACCCTGGGAAAAGGTGGAGGTGATTTTCTGAAAATCCTCACCTCTTTTCAGGCTGTCCAGGGCTTTTTTCAGGTCCGATTTTTTCTTCACCACCAAATGGCGGGCCCGCACGGCCCCCGGTTTCCAATAGTCCGAAAGGTGGGCCCAATAATAGTCCTCAATTTCCCCGGGCGTGATTTTTACCTTCGAATTCACTTCCTGGTCCACCAGTTTGGACACCAATTTTTCCTGGAGCAGTTTACGGCGCCAGGCCTGTTCGCTGACACCCTGCACCTTCAGAACGGCCGAAAAATCCTCCGGAGCGTCCTTCAGGGCGTCCCGAAAGGTTCCTTCCACGTCCTCCTGCGTCATTTTGAGGCCGATCTTCCGGGCCGTCTGCACCAAAAGACGGCGGTTGATCACCTGCTCAAAAAGCCGCCGTTTGATGGTCCTCATGTCGCCTTCGGTGACCGCGCTGTAGTAAATCGACATGAGGCGGAATTCGTTGTCAAACTCCTCCAGGGAAAGTGGCTCGCCGTTTACGGTGGCGACCGTTTTTTCCGGGGGTACTTTTGGGGGAACCAAATCGACCAATGGCGGGGAGGAACAGCCGGCGGTAAAAAACAGGAGGCCTCCCCCGAGAAGAAGACCCCTGGTCCGTTTCATGGATTGTCCTGAAAGTTTAGTTATGCCCAATTTCGAAACAACTTTCACCGCGAAAACCCTGAAGCGGGCCGGTCAAACCGCGCGGCAAGCTCGATTCCCAAAATCCGAAAACAAATTATTTTTTTCCGGCGTCCTTGCTGTCAAGGGAAGGCGGAAGATCGTTCTTGGAACCCAGCATTTGCTGGCTAACCGAAAGACTGTTCAGGTATTTGCCGATAACATCGGATTTTCGGTCGATCTTCGCCCCCTCCTGGAGATTTTTCAGGAGTTTTTCCGCCTGGACGCTTGGCTTGATTTCTTTCTTTACCTTTTCATAAGGCGGGATTTTCTGTCCGGCCCGCGCGTATTGGGCGGCGGCTTGTTCATAAAAATCCTTCATGTCTTTTTCCGTCACCACCACGTCGCTGACCCGGCTGGCGGCGAACTCCCTGGCCAAAAGCATTTTTTTATAAGGTTCCTGGAAGCTTTTTTCGATCCGGTGGACGGTTAGAATGTCCTTTTCAAGTCCATCTTTAATATTTTTGATTTTCAAGTCCGCCTCAACAAGTTTATTCTTCAAGTCGGTGTCAAAACGCGGGTCCGAGAACTTGGACTTCTGGGCCGATTCCAGGACCAGTTGTTGGTCAATAAGGCTGTCCAAAACAGCTTCCACTTGTTTGGAGTTTTCAGGATTAATACCGGAGGAAGGGTTGAAAACCCGAAGCAGATCCATTTGCTTCATCCAGTCCCCGAAGGTGATCTTGTGATCCCCCACCACGGCAACCACCTCATCATTGGAGATCCCGGATTTGTTTCCGATTCCTAATTTATCGCAGGCGATGCCGGCCATAAAAAAGACCAATCCCATTACGGCGTAGAAAAACATTTTTTTCGAACGAGAAAACATTTGAAACTCCCTTTTCATACTCAATTTTTCGGCCTGAAAGATTGCGTATCGTATCATGGGCTTCAAGGGCCCGCAAGGCCAAGGGGGCGGTATTGCCCCGGGGCAATCCTGCCCAAAAAACCATTCAAGACAGGCTTAAATCCTTTAGTAATTTCTGAACCGCCTCCATTTGTTTTTCCGGCCCCTCATCACCCTTCATTACGCGGAAGGAAACGGAGTTGGGATCCTGAGGGGCGAAGCGTATTCGGGAGGCCGGCCATTGCTTGAACCACTTGGCGACCCTATCCGCGGGAGGCGTTAAATCCGGGTGCCACTGGAGAGCCACCCACCCGTTCTGGGCTTCCAGCCGTTGTATCCCCATCTTTTTCACCTGGGGACGGAAGGCGGCAACTTTCAAAAGCATCTTGGCTTCCAAAGGCAAGGGCCCAAAGCGGTCCTGAAGCTCCTCCTCAATTTGAACCAATTGCTCATCCTCTCCCGCTTCCGCGAGCCGCCGGTAAAACTCGATTTTAATCGTCTCATCGGGAATATATTCCTTCGGGAAATAAGCCGTGACGCCCAGCGACAAGAGTGGCGTGAAATCGGCGGCTGTTTCCTCCCCTTTCATGTGGGCAATTTCCTGCGAAAGCATCCGGCTGTAAAGATCGAACCCGATCGAATCCATATTGCCGTGCTGTTGGGAGCCAAGGACATTTCCCGCCCCGCGGATTTCCATATCCTTCATAGCCACGTGCATTCCCGAACCCAGGGAGGAAAATTCCTGCAGGACTTCCAGGCGCTTCTGGGCCAATTCCCTCAAGGTGACATGGCGGGGATAAAAAAAGTACGCGTAGGCCTGACGGTCGGTTCGCCCCACCCGCCCCTTCAGCTGATACATCTGGGCCAGGCCGAAGGAATCCGCTCTTTCCACGATCAGGGTGTTCACATTGGGCATATCGAGTCCCGACTCGATGATGGAGGTGCAAACCAAAACGTGGTATTCCCGGTCGACGAAATCAATCATGATGGATTCCAGCTCATGTTCCGACAATTGGCCGTGCGCCACCGCCAGTTTGGCTTCCGGCACCAGCTTATGGATCCGGTCGGCGATGCGTTCAATGTCTTTTACGTGGTTATGCACGTAAAAAACCTGCCCCTCCCGGTTCATTTCCCGGCGGATGGCTTCCGCGACCAACCGGTCATCCAGGGGCGAGACCTGGGTCAACACGGAGCGCCGATTTCGCGGCGGCGTGTCGATCACTGAAATTTCACGGATACCCGAAAGCGACATATGAAGGGTCCGGGGAATGGGCGTGGCGGTGAGGGTAAGGACATCCACATCGTGCTTGAGGGCCTTCAGTTTTTCCTTTTGCGCCACGCCGAACCGGTGCTCCTCATCAATCACGAGCAGACCCAGTTTCGAGAACTTGACGTCCTTGGTGAGAAGCCGGTGGGTGCCGATCAGAATATCGACCTTTCCTTCCCGAGCCAGGTCCAGGCTTTTTTTAATTTCGGATTTGCTTTTAAAGCGGGACAACATGTGGATTTCAACCGGGTACTCGGCCATCCGTTCCTTGAAGGTGTTGTAATGCTGTTGGGCCAAAATGGTTGTGGGCACCAGAACCGCGACCTGGCGCTTGTCCTGAACCGCCTTGAAGGCCGCCCTCATGGCCACTTCCGTTTTTCCGTAACCCACATCGCCGCAAACCAGGCGGTCCATCACCCGGTTCGATTCCATGTCCCTTTTGATATCCCGGACCGAGGAATATTGCCCCGGGGTCAGGTCATATTGGAAGGAATCCTCGAACTCGTTTTGCCAGGGCGTGTCCGCTGAAATAGGTTTTTTCTTCAGGAGCTGGCGGGTGGAATAAAGCGCCATGAGTTCCCTGGCGATGGCTTCCACCTCCCGCTTCACCTTCGCTTTGCTTCGGCTCCAATGCTCGCTTCCCAATTTGGAAAGGACCGGCGAACCCTCGCTTCCGATATAACGCTGGATAAGGGCGATCTGGTCGGTCGGGAGGTAGATTTTCTCGTTGTCGGCGAATTCCAGCTGGATATATTCCCGAGTAATGCCGTCGATATTGAGCGGAGTAAGGCCGCGGTAAATACAAATACCGGAATCCACATGAACGGTCCAATCCCCGATGGAGATTTCGTTCAGGGAGGCGAGGGGTTTTCCACCCGAAACCGCCCTAACCCTTTGCCGCCTGCGTCCGCCACGGTAACGCCGGAAAAGGTCGTGGTCGGGCAAAACATAAAGATTGATGTCCTCAAAGGTGAAACTTTGCTCGATCTCGCCTAATACCAGGTTTAACTGGGGGTTATCCTTCGGGGCGATATCCTCCTGTTTTAAAAGCTCCGAAAGCCTCTCTCTTTCCCCTTTATTGTGGCACCAGAGGAGAACCTGTCGCGGGGGAGTAGTTTTCTTTTTCTTATCCTCAACTAATTCCCTCTCCCCTTGCGAGAGAAGGTTGGGGTGAGGGGTAGAAGAATTTCCCGCTTCACCCTCACCCGGGCTCCGCCCGCCCTCTCCCCTCGAGGGAGAGGGGGAATTTGTAAGCCACTTTTTTAGGTCCGCCGTAAAGGTATGGAACTTCCCGTAATAAGGGGCAAGGGAACGTCCGGGAATGGAATGGGTAAAATCCGCCGGTTTTTGGAACAAGTCCTGGTTGATCTGGGCAAGACAGGAGGCCTGCCCCTTCTCAAGGGCCTTTTTTAAATACTTAAGGTCGGAAAATAATTCGGCCGAAGGAAAAAGATCCGATCCGCCTTCCTTGGCCTGTTGGTCGCAACCGGCCAGGACATCCCGAAAATCTTCCCACTTGCGTTCAAACGCCAGGGGCTCCATCAAAAAAATCCTGGTTTCCTTCGGAAGGTAATCAAAAAGACAGGCCCTTTTTTCAAGCGCCCCCACCGCGTTCCATTCCCAACCGGGAAACTGGAAGGTCTGGTTGAAAAGTTCCAGCGCGTCCGGCGCCCAGCGGGACCCATCCTTGGCCTTGTCCCTCAGGGCGTGGCGGAGGTTATAACGGGCCGTATCCTTCAGGACAATTTCGTGCGCCGGAAAAACATAAACTTCCTCCAGGTTCCCGCTTGAGCGCTGGTTCAAGATGTCCAGGGGCCGGACCGTTTCCAAGGTGTCCCCGAAAAATTCAAGGCGGACAGGGCCCGAGGGGGAGCCAGGCGAGGCCAGATCCAAAATGCCGCCCCGGACAGCGAATTGTCCCAGCTTCACCACCTGTGATACGGATTCATAACCCAGAGCGACCAGGCGTTGTTTCAAATCCGCCGGCGCCTCATGATTCTTTTTTAAAATTAAAACCTGATCCAGCCACTCGTCGGGCGGAAGGGTGTTTTGAAGCGCGCCCATCATGGGGGAGATGACAATACAAGCTTCTCCCTGAAGGAGCTGATAAAAGGTTCTTTGGCGTTCCCCCACCAATTCCAGGTCCGGAGCTTCCATATCCTGCGGAAGAACTTCCCAGGAGGGGCAAAGATAAACCGGGATTTGGGGAAGCCAGCTGATAAGGTCGTCCTGAAGGATGAGGGCTTCTTCACGGGTGGGCGTAATAATCAGCCAGGGATTTTTTTCCTTGAGCTGTTGATAAAACCAGGCCAACAGGAAGGATTTTCCCGAACCCGGCACCCCATGAATAAGGGTCCGGGGATTTTTCTTGTCGAGGGAGCCCAGGGCCTCGAAAGCCGCCGGCCAATCCAGTTTCTCAAAGAAAAAGGGCGGACGTAAAGCCGATGACCCAGATGTGTTGGTCGAGGACATTAAATTTCCAATCAAGCCAATGAATTTATCGCTCTTAAAAATTTTCTTTCGATCGACCCTGCAAGGGCGGGTCTAAGACCCGGCCCTCCAAAACCTGGGTTTGCGTAGGGGCAAGGCATGCCTTGCCCCTACCACGGATGGCTTCAAATCAATTTTTCTACGAATACAACTAAAGACCTATACCCAAAAAGGGCCGTAAACGCAGTTAGGGCTCTCCGCGCCCTAGGCGCAAAGAACCCTGAAAAAACGGGATGAAGTTGAGAAATCTTGCCTAGTCCCACCCTGAAAGTCAATCGGTGTTTATTAACCGGCACCGGGTTGTATTAACACTTGTAGGGGCAGGCTCCCGCGCCTGCCCAGGGCGACCATGGGAGGTCGCCCCTACAAACACCCTATAAAAATAAAAAAAGCCCGCCGTATTGGGGCGGGCTTAAAAATTATTTTTAACTTGTCGCTTATTCGAGGCTTAACGACGGAACAAGTGTCAAAAGGAATATACATTCCGGACAATACAGTAAATGATATTCCACATCGGCTTTTTGCTCGTCGGTTAACTTCCCATCCCGATAAAGCTCCAACATTCTCTTGATTCTCATGCAGTTTTCATCCATGACCTTCCTCGCTTTCTGGCATCCATGTGTGTCGATCAGCTTTCCTGGGTACCAACAACTTTCTTTTGGTTTCCGAGGCGTCGCTGGCAAGCGGGCGGCTCTGCAAATCACTCACTTATATTTGCTCCAACCCCGCTTCAAGATCTTTTCCGCGGGGCCTTAACCTTTTGATGAGTATTAGAAAGGCATCATCTATGCCAAGAAGGAATAGGGTTAACCTGCCCTTATTTCGATGTTTTCATCTATCCTTTAAACATCTTGGTGAGCCTTGGGTTACCCCTAAACCGGAAAAATCGTTTTAATATGGGCTTTTTGCCGGTGTATTTATGGCAAAGCTGTAAATTATTTAACGTTAAACCGAAATGGCCTAAAAAGGCCCTATTTAATCGGTTTTTAGCGATTTTTGGTTAGAAGGATGTAAAAGGACTGCCGAGGTGAAATAAAAACAGGGCTAGAGACAGGGCCAAAGCCGAACCAATGGGAACCGTCAGGTTGTCATCCACCTCAAAGGAAAAAAGTTCCACCAAAGCGCCCGCGAAGGCTCCGATCAGGGCGACCCTCCAATCCTCAAAAACCCAAAAGGCGATAATAAAGGCCACGGCGAAAAAGGAGAGGGTTCCCTCGATCGACCGGTGAAAAATTTTAAACCGCCCGAAGTTTTTCCCGCCGATTTCCGCCGCCGCGTCCCCCAGGGATAAAAACAACATTGCCGCCACCGCGACCGGTTTCGAGAAAAAAAAGATCACCCAAAAGAAGGCGAAGCAAAGAAAAGTGGAGCCGTTGAACTTGTTTTCCTCCGTGTGGCGGATAATCAGCGAAAAATATTTCATGAAACGGGAATTGAACGATTTGTCCTGGAGCCTGAAAAGGTCCAGGCCGAAGGCGATGACGAAACTGATGCCCAAAACCAGAAGCAATATTTGCCGGCAGGCCTCCGGGGTCATCTGGAAAGGGCCGTAATGGTAAAGAATGGGGAAAAACGAAGCGGCCAGGACGTGATAAACCTTTCTCATCCCCTGGAAGGGTTTGTGGGACAACGCGTTATTTTGGAAGTTGGAAAGCATTTCAGACATTTTTTATTTCTCGTTCCGGTTGGATTTTTCGAGGAAGTAGGTCAAGTGTTCCAGTTCGGAAGCCAAATCCACTCCCCTTACCAAAACGGATTTGGGAACAGTTAAAACACAAGGAGCGAAATTAACCACGGCCCTGATGCCGGCGTCGACCAGATCATCCACGACCCTTTGCGCCTGGCTCGCGGGAACCGCGATGATGGCGATTTCTATTTTTTTCTCCCGGACCACCTGGCGGATGGCCGGAGTGGCCCAGATCCTGACCCCTTCCAATTCCCAGCCAACCTTGGAAGGGTCCACGTCAAAAGCCGCCTCGATTTTAAAACCAGCCTTGTTGAACCCGCCGTATTGAAGAAGAGCCGTCCCCAAGTTTCCGCAGCCCACGAGGGCGATCCGCCAGGCCTTGTGGAGCCCAAGGATTTCCCGCATCTTGGAATCCAACGTTTTGACGTCATAGCCGATTCCTCTTTGGCCGAACTGGCCGAAATAGGCCAGGTCCTTTCGAACCTGCGCTGGATTGATACTGGAGGCAGCGGCCAATTCCTTGGAGGAAATAACGGTGTGATTTTGATGGGCGAATTCCGCGAAGCTCCGCAAATAGCGCGGCAACCGGGCGATGGTGGGCTCGGGAATGCTCTTTCGTTTTTGCGGGCTAACCGGACGCTTGGCCATGTTTTCCTTCGGAAATGTAAAATTTAAAATGGATAATGAATAATTAAAAAACATCGTGAAAAATCATTCTACATTCTTCATCTTCAATTGTTCATTTATAACTCATCGATCGTGGATCGCTGAGGCATGACCCTTTGTTCCTCGAGAAATTGGACCCGGCGCTGAAGGGCCTCCTCCACCTTGTCCTTCAGGGATTTATTCTTGAAGGGCTTGGCCACGTAATCGCAGGCCCCTTTTCGGAGCGATTCAATGCCCACCGAAAAGGAACCATAGGCGGTCATGATGATGACGAAAATTTTCTTGTCCCGAACCTTCAGGTATTGAAGCAGTTCAAGGCCCGTCATTTCCGGCATCCGCATATCCACGAGGGCCAGGTCATAGGAATGTTTTCTTTGGAGGGCGATGGCCTGGGTGGCGCTGGTGGCTGCGTCCACGCGGTAACCGGCCTGGGTGAGGATTTTCTGGATCATTTTCGCGAAATCAGCCTCATCATCCACTACAAGTAAATGGGCCTTTCCCACCAGGTTTTTTCGGGGTTTTTTTCCTTGGCTTTTTTTCTTTTTGGCCTTCAAAGTCATTCGGGCGGTTCCTTTTCCTGAGGATGAAGTTCATTATATGAAAAATCATCCTGTTTGTTGGTTTCCTCGATTCCCAGCCCATCCGTGGGAAACAAAAGGGTAAAAACGGTGCCTTCCCCCATCCGGCTCTCAACGGTAATTTCCCCTTTGTGCTCATCCATAATCCTTTTCACGATCGCCAAACCCAGTCCGGTTCCCTTCCCGAAACCCTTGGTGGAATAAAACGGCTCGAAAATCCGTTTCAACTCATCTGAAGGAATCCCCTTCCCCGTGTCACGCACCACAAGGCGGATACCGCCCCTCTGGTCATGGACGCTCAGCCTCATGGATCGGTATTCGAATTTGGCTGAAAGGGTAATAAGTCCTCCCTGGGGTATGGAATCCACGGCGTTTTCCACCAGGTTTAGCAGTACCTGAAATATGCCCTCAGGGTACCCCATGATCTCGGGAAGCTTGGAGTCCACGTCCAGGATTAATTTCCCCTCAACTTTTTTCAACTTGGATTGAACCGCTCCGATGACCGCCTGGATGACCTGGGGAAGCGAAACCGCTTTTATCTCGGACATGGTTTGACGGCTGTAATCCAGAATATCCCTCACGGTATGAATGGCCCGTTGGACATATTGGTCAATTTGGGCCAGCTGTTTGTAGGTTTTCCCGCCCTTCCTGGTTTCAGACATCAATAGTTCAAGGTTTCCGGAAATGAGCCCCAAAGGGGTATTGACGCCGTGCGCGACACGACCGGTGAGTTCCCCCATTTGAATGAGATGCCGTTTTTGTTCCAATGTTTTCTCGCGGACCCTCAACCGTTCTTCCCTTGCCCATACCTGTCTCATCAACAGGGCGCAAAGAATAAGAGTGAGGATAAAAAAGAAAAACCATCTCAGGGCCTGTTGCATGTAAAGTCCCTCCCGCAATTTCGGGGACAAATGTTCCATCATGCCGGAAATGAAATTGATCTTGCCGGCTTCGAAGGCGAGGGGAATATCCCACACAAAATCCAGGTAAAGCGTCATGAGAAAAATGGCCAGGATTCCGGCGATGACAAACAAGGCCTTGCGGGGAGTCAAAACCATGATGGCGCTCACGAGGATCAGGAGGAAAAAAGGCATGTAGAAACTGACGGGGCCCCCTGAAACGGAGACCCAAAGGCCGATCAAGCAGCTGTCGACGAGAAAAACCGCCGGAAGGACCCAGCCGGCGATTCTTTTGATTTTTCCCAAAACCCAAAATATCAGCCCAAACACAATACCCAGAACCCAAATTTCCCACCCCTTCAAAATAGCCGGAGCCGAACCAATGTCCTCCGCCCACCAGAGAAGCAGGAACATCAGAAGCAGGCAAACGGCCCTGGCCCGCAAAAGGGTTTTAAGTGATTGGGAATTGGTTTCGATGGAAGGCATAAACACTCCGAAGATAAATTAGGAATTATGAGTTTACACCAAATCTAGCCCCAAGACTCCAAGACACCAAGAAACATTAAGATTGAAAACCCGGGAAAAAATGTTTTTTGGTATTCATCAAAAGGCTTTACTTGGTGTCGTGGGGTCTTGGAGCTGGCCTTGATGCTTGGAGACTCTGGTTGATCCAATCCAGATAAACCTTGTTTCCGGCGGCAATAGGGAGGGCAATGACCTCGCAGACGGTATAGGGATGGTTCTTTTTGACCCATTGGGTTAGACGGCGAAGTTTGGCCTGGGTGGTTTTTATAAGAAGAAGTTCCTCCCGGGCTGTCTCAATTTTACCCTTCCACCAGTAACGGCTTTTCAATCCGGGCAAACGGTTGACGCAGGCGGCCAATTTATTTTTCACCAGGCCCTGGGAAATTTTTTCGCTGACCCGGCGGGTGGGGGTGGTCACCAAGACGAGGTAGTATTTCAAGATTTTACCCCCTCTCCCTCGATGGGAGAGGGTTGGGGTGAGGGTGGCTTTAAAAGTGCTTTCTGGATAGATTCCAATACACCCTCCATATTTTCAAACAACTCGTTGTCCCAAAAGCGAATCACTCGAAACCCCTCTTTCCGAAGAAAATCTGTTCTTTTAATGTCTTTTACTCGTTCGTTCGAATGCTGGCTTCCATCAAGCTCAATAACTAATTTATTTTCAAAAGAACAAAAATCCAAAATATAAGGACCTAAGGAACGCTGCCGTCTAAATTTGATTCCATGAAACTGGCGGGACCGCAAATGTTTCCAGAGTTTTTTCTCGGCTTCCGTTTGATTTCGCCGCAGAGAACGGGCAAAGATTTTCAGATTTTTTCCCTTCATGACCCCTCACCCAACCCTCTCCCACAAGGGGAGAGGGAAATATTAATTCATTAATTGTCGTTTTCGCTGGGCCCATTCAGGAGGTTATAGATTTTCTCCCCGATGGCTGACTGGGTTATTTTGACCTGGGGTTTATCCGGAGCAATCGTGAGGGGCACGGCGGTTCCGGGAAGGGCGTAAACCTTGACCCCGTCCGCAACCTCCACCATTTCGGCCAGGCGGTTTTTGGAAAGGATCTCCAGGCGCCGTGAAATGGAAATTACATCCAGCCCCATGAAGGCTTGAAGATCGGAATTAGAGGAAACAGCCCTTCCGGATTTAGCCAGGAAATAAAGGAGTTTTTTGCAGACCAAATCCAGCTTCAGGTATTCGTTGACCGCCTCAAACAGGTCCTGAAACTCCACGCGGTTTCCCTTGCGTTGAAAACTCCGAAACATGCCCTCTGAAAGAAGGTAAAGAAACCGGCGCGGATTCCCATTGGCGAGGGAAAGGGCGAACGTCAGCGCTTCCGGTTCCAAAAATTGATCAAGTTTTCCCTTAAAACCCGAACGGACCAGCCGCAGGGTAAGAATCCTTTTTAATTCCTCGCGGTCGAATTTTTCCACCACCACCATGTGCCGGAAAAGGCCCAATACCGACGGTTCACTTCCCTCTTTCACGATTTGGCTGACCTTGGAATAAAACTCTTCCTGTAGAGCCATGACGAAGGCGACATTGGGCAATTCCAAAAGGGATTTTAATTCCTCAAGAAGCTGAAGGGTCCTCTCGGAGCGGGTGAGGTGTTGAACCCTGTCGCCCTTGATTTTTTCCAGGTCGTCCACGAAAACCAAAAGCGGTTTTTTCAGTTTGGAAACAATGGAACGGATGAGGGAAAAAACCACGTTTTTGCTTGGTTCCTCAGTTTCCAACCGCCGGCTGATTTCTTTCAGATTCAAACCTGGAACTTTAGGGATGACCACCAGGATCTCCCGAAGAAGTTCCGATAGAAAGTAGGAAGCATTATCCAGCGGCACCCCGATAGAAACGCTGTAATATTGGGAGGTCACCCTGCTCCGAAGCATTTGAAGCACAGAGCTTTTTCCCGACCCTGGTTCCCCCGCCACCCCGACATTGGAAACAGAAAAAATGGCGGAAGACAGTCGTTCAATCAGCGCCTCGCGTCCGACGAAATAATCCAGGTTGTGCTTTTGGAGCGATAGGGTGGTAAAGGGATCGATCTTGAGGCCGAAATGGCGAAAAGCGGCGTTGGCCGCGGGCTTAATAACATTCGGGGATTTTTTTGACTTTTTCTTATTCTTCATGCTTTCCGTCCAACAATTAATAGTAGGTAATTTTAACCCTCGCAGCATACCCGGAGTAAATTACTCATTACTAATTCCTAATTAAATTCAGTTTAAATTTTAACGAGGCGTTCGCCGTGAACCAGGTAAGGGGTCTGCATTTCCTCTTTACCCTTGATTTTCATGGGAGGCAAAGGGGAAAGCTCGAAGAAATCCCCCGCGGCCTTGGCCATTTCCTCGTTGACCAGAACCTGGCCATGTTTCGCCACCCCGCAAAGGCGGGAGGCCATATTAACGGTATCGCCGATGAGGGTGAATTCCATCCGATTGACCGATCCCAGATTGCCCATGATGGCTTCCCCTGCCGTCACACCAACACCCAGGCCGATGTTCAAGGGCTGACTGTAAGCCACCTTGAAACTTTGGTTTAAAATCTCGAACTTGTCCTGCATGCGCTGGGCGGTCCGCAAAACCATCTTGGCCGCCTCGCCCTCGTTTCCGTAGGGCCGGCGGAAAAAAGCCATGATGGCGTCGCCGATGTATTTGTTGATATCGCCCCCGCCCTGGGTGATGACTTCCTCCATGCCGGTGAACATCTTGTTGAGAATCTCGACCGTTTCCTCGGGTTTAATTTGTTCAGTCATGTGGGTGAAACCCCGAAGATCGGAAAACAATACATAGACCTTGCGAAGTTCCCCGCCCAATTCCGAATTAAGGGCCTTTTGAGAGGCCTTCTCCGTCACACTGGTCCCCACGTATTTTTCGAGTGTCTGGTTGGAGGTTTTGGCCTGATCGGCAAGCCGGCGGTATTCCCCCGCCACGGTGGCCAATAATTTTTCCCTGCGGGTGGAAACATTCCAAGGCATGCTTCCCTTAAACCGGGGAAATGAGAAGGGGATCATTTGATTCTTTAGAAAAAGGTTTTGCATATCCATCAACCAACGATTGCCCATCCGCCAGGACAAAAACCACCACCAGAAAAGAAGAAGGCCCGCCGTTCCAAACACGATGTAATGGAGGGTCACATCATCCTGGGTGAATTGGGAAGCAATGACTGCGGCCCCGATGCTTAGGCCAAGCAGAAGCGCGAGGGTTCCGGACATGCTTTTGACCCTTGCCTGTACGGCATTCAAAGCGTCTTGAAGGGGGTTGGCCATAGAACCTCTCAAACCTTTTTACCGCGGAGACGCGGAGTGCGCAGAGAAAACAAGAAAGAAACAATCGTCTTAGTTTATCGCAAAAACACGGGGATTGGCAGGTTGAAAATTGAACCGGCAAAAGAAGAAACGCTGTTAAAAAGAAGGGCTGTTTCTCTGCGAACTCTGCGTCTCTGCGGTAAAAAAATATGTTTGGGACTTTAAACCTTAGTAAGTTCTTTACCGGCGATCCGCAGTTTTTCAAGACCTTCCGGAGTGCGCCCTTCCACATAACAACGCATCAGGGGTTCCGTTCCGGAAAAGCGGACCATCAACCACTCGCCGTTGGCCAAGATAAACTTGGTCCCGTCCTTGCGGATGATATCCAAAACTTTTTGATCACCGATCGTGGAAGGCGGATTGTCCTTCAACCTGGCCGTCATGACTTCCTTGAGGCCGTCTTTTAATTTCAAATTCAGACGGTCGGAATAAAAACCGCCGTACTGCTGGTGAAGCCCTTTCAAAACAGCGGACAAGGTTTTACCTTCCGAAGCGACGACTTCGGCCATGAGCAAACAGGCAAGGACTCCGTCCTTTTCCGGTACGTGGCCGTGGACCGTAAGCCCGCCCGATTCTTCCCCGCCGATAATAATGGGTTCCTTCGCCATGATCTCCGCGATGTATTTGAAACCTACCGGAGTTTCCTTCAAGGGAATGTCGTGGGCCTTCGCGATGGCGTCAATGAGGTGCGTGGTGGCAACGGTGCGAACCACGCAACCCTTCCAGTCGCGGGTTTTCAAAAGATGGTCGAAGAGAATCGCCAGCACTTCATTGGGGCTGATATAGGTTCCATCGGCGTCAATGACGCCAAAACGGTCCGCGTCGCCGTCATTGGCCAAACCCAAATGCGCCGGCCAGGTTTTTACCAGTTGGATGGCTTCCTTCAAATCCTCCGCGCCTGGTTCGGGGTGATGCCCCCCGAAGAAAGGGTCACGGTTGTTGTGCATGACTTTCAGGTTAACGCCCGATTCCTGAAGCAAAGTATCCAAATAACCCGTGCCGTTGCCGTGCATCAGGTCCACCACTATTTTCATACGGGCTTTTTTGAGAACGTCAAACTGGACAAACTCGCGGACGCGTTTGAAATAATCTTCCTTGGGATCGATGGAAATGACCAGGGCCTTTTCAACCGCCAGATCGTAGGCCATCTCGGGAATTTTCGTGTTCTTTGAAACAATACTCTCCACTAATGCTTCCAACGCCATCGTAACCTGGACCGGAGCAGGTCCACCGTCGGAGCCGTTGAACTTGAGACCCTGGTAAGTCGCTGGGTTGTGGCTGGCGGTGAAGTTAATGGCTCCCGCCGCCTTACGGCGCAAGAGTTCGTAAGAAACGGTTGGAGTGGGTGTTCCCACGGGACACATATAGGAAGTAATTCCGTGACCCGCCAAAATCCGCGCGGTCAGTTGCATGAACTCTTCGGAAAGGAATCTGTAATCGCCCGCTATAACCACACCCTTGGAGGCTTCGCCTGATTGCTGGAGATGCTGGGCGATGGCCCCCACGGCGATCCGAACGTTGGCGAAGGTAAAATCTTCCGCCAAAATCGCGCGCCAGCCGGATGTACCAAATGTTATTTTCGCCAAAACGAGGGTCCTTTAGGGAAGGTTCGTGAAAAGAGGGGAAAGTTTACGGAAAAAAGCGGGGGTTGGCAATGTTTTTAGGGAAGACCGATAGAATGTCGAAGATTGATTTAGTGAATGACCATAAATGCAAAAACCAAAAAACACAAAAGCAATAAAATCACAGAAATAATACCACCCCAAAAATAAGCCCGAACAAAAATTGGCCCTTTAACCCTTCTCTTTAAAACCGATTTTTTTCGAAAAGCAAACAGGGAAATTGCGATGCCAACAAAAGCAATTCTCCGAATAACCCACTGAAAATCCTTCTGGTCGCTTGAAGGATCGGAGCCCCACCAAAGAAGACTTAAGAAAAAAACACTAGCGGCCAATCGTAAAATTCTAAAATATATTCTCTCGGGCTGTTCAACAATATCTGAATTCTTGTTCATAACATTTAAAAATTTTTCTACCCTATTTCTTTTTTTAAACTTTTCTTCATTTACCCTTGCCACTTCTTGATCTTGGTCACATAGTTAGTCACCAATTCCTGGGCTTTCTTTTCATTCTCGGCCTCGGCGGTCACATGAAAGAGAGCCATGTCAGCGTCGGGAAGAATCATGACCGTGGAACCGTTCTGGCTAAGTTTGACCCCGTCGATGAGTTCCCTCTTCTCGTTGGCAGTGTCCTCGATCAAATGGCGCATGATGGTTCCCTTCATTTCCCAGGAACAAGGCACCTTCTGGCTGATTTGGAATTTCTTGGGAATCTCTTCCAGGTAATGGGAAATTGGCTTCTTTTCCAGGGCGATGAATTCCATCAGCTTCGCGGTGGACATCATGGCGTCCATGAAAGGAGCGAAGGAGGGGAAAATAAACCCGCCGTCGGACTCACCCACGAAAGCCACATCCTTCTGAGTGGCCGCCTCCATCAAGGAATAGTAGTTAATGCGGGTTCGTTTGATTTTTCCACCGTTGGCCTTGGCCAGGTCGTCAAGAATTTGGGATCCATTGACCGGCACCACCGTCGTGGCGCCCTTTTGCCGGTGATAGGCGCACAGAGAGAAGAGGGCCAACAGTTCGGTGCCGTGAAGCAAATGCCCTTTCTCGTCCACCACAAAAATCTTTTCCGCTCCCGCGTCAAACAAAACGCCGAAGTTGGCCTTCAAGGTAGGAACAATATCCGATAGCTGTTTTAGGGCGGCCTGGAACTCAACCGGAGTCTTCGTCAGTTTGGTTTCATCCATATAAGCGTTTAATCCCACAACCTCACAACCCATCTTGCCAAGCAGCCAGGGGAATATGGGGGCGGCGGCCGAAAAAGCGTAGTCAATGATGACC
>JAHFCG010000097.1:0-3236 GCA_023249615.1 candidate division FCPU426 bacterium
GGTTAAATCTTTGCGCTTTTATATTTTTGGCGGATCCGCACCTTCGGTTTTGGGGTTTGGCTTTGGCTTCGGGACTGGGTGCGACCATGAATCTTATTTGGTTGTTGAAAGGTCTTTCCGGGATCGGGATCAAACTGGAGTGGGGCTTTTTATTCTTGGAAACATTTAAGGTCGTCTTAGGCGCCTTGGTAATGGGGGTCGCGACCTGGGGAACACTCAAGGGAATGGAAGCGATGCCTTTGCCTTTGGGACGGCTGTTTAATTTCGTAATTCCGGTGGCGGTTGGATCCGGGATTTACTTTTATTGGGGTAAAACCATGAAAATTTCCGGGTTGAGCTGGATTTTGGAATCCCGTAAGGGGAAATGAGATGGCGAAAAACTGGGTTTCTGGTTTGAAATACGGGGCTTTTAAGGTGCGGGGCGGTTGGTGCGCCGCGGCCTGGACCTCAAGGGGCCTTTCCGGGCTTGTCCTTCCACAAGGGAACAGGGCCGCCGCTTTTCAAAAGCTCGGGGAGTGTTTACCAAAAGTCCCCGTTCAAATTTGGGAAAAAACGCCGGAAAAAGTTCCGCAAAATCTCCAAAGACAAACGAAAATCGCCCTTCGGGGAAAAAGATTCAAAATTAAAAATTTTGACATCTCCTTTTTGACCCCTTATCAACAAAGAATTCTTTGGGCGGCCTGTAAAATTCCCCGTGGTCAGTTTAGAACCTACGGGTGGACGACTCGGAAAGCCGGTTCGCCGAAAGGGTTTCGTGCCGCCGGACAAGCCCTAACCCGTAATCCTGTTCCCATTTTTATTCCTTGTCATCGTGTTATCGCGGGCGGAAACAGGCTCGGCGGTTATGGGAGCGGATTAAACTGGAAAATAAAATTACTGAAAAATGAGGGGGTGGCCGTAAAACACGGAATAGTAAGCTAGTTACAGGGCCCAAAACCTCTGATAAAATGAGGTCCTTATTGGCTTTTGGTTGTAAGCTAATATCGGTTTCCTGACAGCTGTCACTGCCATAAGGGGGTCGGATGCTTCAAGGCAACATCGACAAATACAAGCTCCTCGAAATCAAGGGCAGCGGCACTTTCGGCACGGTTTGGCTGGCCGAAGACACATGGATCGGCAAAAAAGTCGCCATCAAGATCCCCCACAACCAAAAAGAAGAGTTCACTACCCTCATTGCCGAACCCAAACTGCTCGCCTCGCTAGATCACCCCGGAATCGTCCAGATTCTGACCGTGGACAAAGCCGAAAACATATTCTTCATGGTCATGGAGTATGTTGACGGAAAAAATCTGGCCCAGTTGATGGCCGAAACTCCCCTCACCTATAAAGAAGCCGTGGATATCATTGTCCAGATTCTGGCGGCCCTGCAGTACGCGCATGAGAAAAACGTCATTCACCGCGACCTGAAACCCGGCAATATCCTTTTGACTTCGGAACGAAAGGCCAAGATCACCGATTTTGGAACCGCCATGATTCAGGCGGGCAAGGGCGGGGCGGGAATCGGGGGAACCATTTATTACATGGCCAAGGAACAGGTGCTGGGGCATCCGGCGCCGGCCTCGGATATCTATTCCATCGGCGTCATCCTTTATGAGATGGTCACGGGTAAACTTCCTTTTTACGATGAAGTTCCCATGGTGGTCCTCAACAAAATTTTGAAGGATGAGGTTCCTGAACCCCACAAAATCAACCCGGCGATCCCGAAGGAATTGGAAGCGGTCATCATGAAGGCCCTTCAAAAGGAGGTTTCGAAACGTTACCAGTCCGCCAATGAGATGAAAAGCGACCTTGAAAAAATCAGCCCGGCGCTTTTGACGGCCACCATCGGGGCGGGAAACAAAACCCAGGAAATTTTGACCCACACCATCATTCAGGAAGCGGCGAAGAAACAAATCAAGGAAGTGGGAGACATTAACACCCTCCGCTATCAGGGTTACCACTACAAATTAATCAAAACAATTGGCACTAGGGGAAAAGAGGAAGGCAATTTTATTTCGCCTGTTTCCGTCGCCGTGGACGCCCAGAAACGAATTTACGTTTGCGATTCCTTAAAGTGCAACGTCCAGGTTTTTGATTTCGAGGGAAAATTTCTTTATTCGGTCGGAAAATTCGGGAAAGACACCAATGACCCGAAGGAAGTTTCATTCCTGATGCCTGTCTCACTCGTGGTGGATCAGGGTGGAAACCTGGTGGTTCTCGACGCCAAGACTTGTAACGTCCAAATCATCGCCAAAAATGGTCAACTGATCGCCAAGTTCGGCGAACCCGCCTCCCCAACAACAGGAAAGATTGAAATAGGAACAGGGGGGTTTTTTCATCCCCAGGCGCTTGTGTTGGATGACAAGGACAACATTTATGTTTCCGACACCGGCAACCATCGAATCCGTGTCTTTAACTCTGCTGGAAAGGTTTTGAATAAATTTGGTATCCAGGGAGCGAGGCTGGGCGAATTCAATTGCCCGGCTGGTTTGGCCTTTGACAACGCCTCAAACCTGTTGGTGGTGGATGAAAAGAACTTTCGCGTCCAACTGTTCACCCATAGGGGTGTTTTTAAGAACAAATTCGGCAAAAGAGGGACGGGCAGGGGGGAATTCTCAGCTCCCATTGGCGTTGCCACGGACTCGAAACGGAACATATTCGTGACCGACCGGGATGTTCGTATTCAAGTTTTTGACCCGGAGGGGTATTATCTAACGGAGTTTGGAATGCCAAGTGGAAACTACAAGATCGCTCCTAAGTATTACGGTGTCGCTTTGGACGCGGAAAACAATCTTTATGCCACGGATATCGCCAATTGTTGTGTTTTAGTTTATGCCCTGAAGAAATAAGGTTTTGAACCACAGAGTTACATTGAGTTACACAGAGTAAGACTTTGTTCTTTAACCAAAAGCCTTTCTGGGTGCCCTTGGTGTCTTGGTGGTGAAAAGATTTGAAGAAATGAGTAAGAGATGAGCACAACCTCAACTCCTGAACCAGCGGTACCGGGCCGTATTGTACTGACTCCCCCGAAATCCCTTGGGAAGCCCCAAATCACCATTACGGTATTGGCGGGCCCGGAACAGGGTCACGTCTATAAAATTGCCCGACCCACAACCACCCTTGGGCGCTCCAATACCTGTGAAGTCATGATTACCGACCCCCTGGTTTCCCGTCAGCATTGCCAGATCCTTTTGGGAATGGGCGGGATCAATTTACGGGACCTCGGAAGCACCAACGGAACCTTTTTAAACGGCGTG
>JAHFCG010000097.1:3246-10777 GCA_023249615.1 candidate division FCPU426 bacterium
TCGGAACCAGGATGTCATCTCGCTTGGCGGCACCCGTCTTCGTTTCGCGGTGGAAGTCTCCAAGGACGCGCCAGATTCCAAGACGCCCAAAATTGACGAGCTGGCCCACAAGAAACTTTTAACGCTTTATGAAGTGGGGAACATCGTTAATTCGGTTCTCGAGTTAAAGACCCTTCTGAATATCATCATGGCGATGGCCATCAAAGTCATGCAGGCCAACCGAGGGTTCCTATTGTTGAAGGAAAAAACAGGGGAGATGAAACCTGTCGCCACTCACGCCCTGACGCCGACGGAAGCCTCGGCCCCCTACAGCCAAACGATCGTTGATACGGTTTTAAAAGAGAGGGTGCCAGTTCTCGTGTTGGACGCTGTTCACGATGTCCGCTTTTCCAACCGTGACAGCCTGAAGGCCCTGCCCCTGTCCTCGGTCATTTGTGTGCCGATCTGGGAAAGGGAAAATATCGTCGGTGTTATCTATGTGGACAAGGCCGAGGGAACCAACACTTTCAATGAGGAAGATATGTACTTCCTTTCGGCCTTCGCCAATCAGGCGGCCGTCGCTATTACCAATGCCAAACTCTTTGATGACGTGAGAAGGGAAGAACGTTTGAGAACATCCCTCCAACGTTATCTCTCGCCGAATATCGTTGATGAAATGGTGGCCAATAACTCCAGTAGTTTTTCACTGGGAGGGCAGAAAAAGAAAGTCACTATCCTGTTTTGTGACATCAGGGGATTTACCACCCTAACAGAGAAGGAACCCGTTGAAACGATCGTTGGTCTCTTGAATGAGTATTTCAGCGCCATGTCGGATGTCATTTTCGCCAACAACGGGACCCTCGATAAATTCATCGGCGACGCCATCATGGCTATTTATGGAGCTCCTCTTGAGCTTAAGGACAACGCCTACAAGTGCGTGAAGACGGCTGTTGAGATGCGCCAAAAACTTACCTTGCTCAACGAGAAGTGGAAGCAGGAAAAGAAGCCACAGATTCAGGTTGGTTACGGCATCAATACAGGCGAAGCGATTGTGGGAAACATAGGTAGCGAGCGTCGTATGGAATACACCGCCATCGGCGACATGGTCAATGTCGCGGCCCGTATTGAGGGCGAGACCGAGGGAAGCCAAATATTCATTACCGAGGAAACCTTCCAGGAACTTGGTAGCCGCGTTACGGTCAAGAAACTCAGCCCCGTTTCCCTCAAAGGCAAATCCTCCAAGGTTCAAATCTATGAGGTGACGGGTTTGAACTCCGCCTCGTAAGCCGAAAAAGTACTCCCAAACACTCAAAAAGAAATACATCTTTGAAGGGAGCTGGGTGGCTTTGAAAACCTCTACGGCGTTTAGTTTTTTTGTTTGCTTAATCGTTCTTATTTTAGGTTTTGGGTGTTCCTCAGAAAAAACTCCGGTTTTTTCTGGTGCCGTGGAGTACCGGGTTTACAATGCCTTGATTGAAAACCTTTTGGTGGCCTCCCCTGACATTCCCAAAGCATCCCTCCTGGCGATTTTGAATCAAACGGAGCCGGGTTATTTACCTAACGAGAACCAATTATCAAATTTGATAAAAATGAACCTCCAGCTTTCGGGGGATATCATCACGGATTATGAAACCAAAAACGGCAAATCGACTCCCTTGACTGATTTGTTTCAACTCTCGAAACCCCATCTTTTGCTTGATGATGAAAAAACCAAAGCCGTGTTTATGAAGGATCCTTCCCATTTTTGGGACTCCTTTTTCAAGGAGCGGGAAGGTGCCAAGGGGATAATCCGCGTTTCTCAGGTTGGGTTTAACGCCGATAAAACCCAAGCATTGGTCTATGTTGGTTATCAATGCGGGGACAAATGCGGGCAGGGTAACTTTGTTTTACTTGTGAAGGAGAAAGGTCAGTGGAAGGTCAATAAGATGGCCCTAACCTGGACATCCTCCGCCAATTAATGGAGTTGACACTTCATTCCCAATCCTTGATAAAGGCTCATTATGAGCAAGATCAAAACCCTTCCTGAAAAAGTCATCAATCAGATCGCGGCTGGGGAAGTTGTCGAACGCCCCTCTTCAGTCGTGAAGGAACTGGTTGAAAATTCCCTGGATGCAGGGGCGACCTGGGTTGAGGTTGAAATCCAGGAGGGCGGCAATAAGCTCATCAAAGTAACGGATAACGGGGAAGGAATGACCCCAGAGGACGCCCAATTAGCCGTCCAGAAGCACGCCACCAGCAAGATTTTCTCGGTGGACGACCTCTCCCGCCTTCACACCTTTGGCTTCCGGGGTGAGGCCCTTGCAAGTATCGCTTCTGTCTCCAACTTTGAATTGTCCACACGTATTCCCGAGGCCCTCTCCGGGATTTCCATAAAGATTAAAGGGGGCGGGACACCCAAGACCCTCGAAGCAGGGCGCCCAACAGGAACCACCATCACCATTTCGAATTTGTTCTTTAACACCCCCGCCCGAATGAAGTTCATGAAAAAGCAAAGCACTGAGGAAAACCACGTCGTGATGGTTATGACAACCTACGCCCTCGCCTTTCCCCAAGTAGGTTTCAAATTAACGATTGATGGCAAGGAAGTTCTTCATGTTACGCCTTCGGAGTTTCTGTCACGCTTACCCAAAGTTTTCGGAAAAGATCTTTCGACTTCTTTTCTTCCGGTAAACGCTCAATCGGGGGTCATCAAAATAACCGGTGTTGTCAGCGCGCCAACCATCACCAAAGCCACCAGGGAAAATATGCTGTATTTCGTGAACCGTCGGTGGATCGCGAACCCCTCTCTGGGCCACGCGGTTATGACGGCTTTTCATACCTTGCTGCCAACCCGTCGGTTTCCTGTCGCTGTTTTGTTTATTGAGTTGCCCGAGGATCAGGTGGATGTCAATGTTCACCCGACCAAAAGGGAGGTGAAGTTCGCGAAAGACAGGGATGTTTATGAAGCCGTGGTTCGGGCCATTCGGGGTGCCCTCTTATCCGCTCCCGGGGCTTTACAGCCTGTTGCGCCGGCGGGGAACATTCCTAATGTTTCGCCTTCAGGTGTTTCTTACGCCACTTCATTCGCGAATCCAAGTCTATTGAACGAACCTGGCACGGTCACCGGACTGGGAGCTCCCGCCGTACCGAACCTTTACGACAAAATCGCTCAACACTATTCTACCTCCGGAGAACCAAGGCTTTCTGTTGATAATCTTTCGACCTTCGTGGAGCAGGGTTTTGGAAAAGGCGCTCTCCAGGCCAAGCGGATCGACCCTCAAGTATCCCTTTATAATTTCAGCCAAATCTTCAACACCTTCATCGTTTTTCAATCCGATAATGAAATGTATATCGCCGACCAGCACACGGTTCACGAGCGGTTGAATTATGAGAAGCTCATGAAGGCCGTTAGGGGAAAGCAACTTGAGGTTCAACCGCTTTTGGTTCCCGTAACGGTTGAATTAAGCGCCAAAGAAGCTCAGGTCTTGAGAAATAACACCGAAACTCTGCTGGAGCTCGGAATGGAGGCAGCCCCCTTTGGCGGGAATACCTTTCTCATCCGAAGCGTACCGGCGGATTTGGCTGGGAAAAACCTGGTCACTTTGGTTAAGGATTTGGTTGATGACCTGTCTTCCCAGGACGCTTCTGGTGTAAAAAGCACAAACCGGTTGGACCAAGCCCGTGAACGGGCCGCTACTTTTATTTCCTGCAGGAGCGCGGTTATGGCGGGGGACCGCCTTAGCGAGGATCAAATGAAGGGGTTAATTAACCGGATGCGGGAAGCCAACCTGCCCTTTACCTGCCCTCATGGGAGGCCGACGATTATGGCCATCCCGCTTTCCGAGCTTTACAGACGTTTTGAACGCCATTAATTAACCAATTTTTTATTATTAATTTTTAATTTTAAATTAAGGCTGGAATAATGCCGGATAATTCAAAACTAAAAATTCAAAATTTCAAATTACCTATTTTGGTTGGGCCGACGGGTGTAGGTAAATCAGAAATTGCCTACCAGTTGGCCCAAAAATTAAAGATGGAGATAATTTCCGCCGATGCTTTTCAGGTTTACCGGGGAACCGAAGTGGGAACGGCTCAACCTTCAATCGAATGGCAAAAAAAGGTTCGGCACCATTTGATTGGGCTTCGGGATCCGCGCGACAATTGGAATGCTGTTGAATTTGCGCGTCAGGCTTCGAAAATATTGAAAGCGGGACTGGCCCAGGGAAAGAGGTTTTTGGTTGTAGGGGGTGCCGGATTTTATCTCCGGGCCCTGATTGAGGGGGCGCCAGCCGGTTCATCGCCCGATATTGAAGTTCGGGAAATGGTGTCCGAAAAGGCGAAAGAACTTGGAAACGAAGGGATTTATAGTTGGCTCAAGGTAAGAGATCCTGCTTCCGCCGAGCGACTTCATCCAAACGACACCCAAAGAATTTGCCGGGCCCTCGAAAAAACTTTCAAAATGAAGGCCGAAACCCAGGATTATAAGTCTCTTGGTGAGGCGAATGTTCGGTTGATTGGTTTTGAAAGATCCCGTGAAAACCTTGACCGAATTCTACAGAGCCGAACCTCGGCCCTATGGGCTGGAGGGCTTTTAACCGAGGCCAAGAGATTGATGGAACTCCCGTTGCCGGCGGACCACCCTTTGTGGGGAGCCATTGGCTATTCGGAATCGGCGGCCCATCTTCAAGGGAAAATGACCCAGGAAGAGGCCTTGGAAAAGATATTCCGGCGAACTCGGCAGTATGCCAAACGCCAATGGACATGGTTTAAACATCAACATAAAGTTGATTGGATCAACTTGGATGAATTTCCAGATTTAATATCAGCCGTTAATCTTGTAGAAAATCGAATCGGAAAGTAACGGGGGAATTGTGCAAAACATCAGGATTCGAGTCGCGGGAATTTTGGTAAAAGATGGCCAAATACTGCTTGTCCGCCACGAGAAAATTGGGAAAATTTATTGGCTCATTCCAGGTGGCGGGGTAGATTTTGGTGAATCCGCCGAGGAGGCCTTGAAAAGGGAATTCCGGGAAGAAGTTGGTTTGGATATAAAGGTCGGAAAACTGGTTTTGGTCCACGATTCGATTCCGCCCAACCGCCACAGGCAGGTTCTCAACCTTTATTTTCTCGTTACCGCTGAAAAATTTGAAATCAAGGTAACCCCCGACGCCGTATTAAGGGACGCCAAATTTTATCCTCTTTCCGAATTCTCCGGAATGCAGGTAAACCCCGACATAAAAAAAGAAATCATTAATGGAATTTCCAAACAATGGGTTGAAAGTTGCCAATATTTGGGAAATCAGTGGAAGGACTGACGGCAGTCGTTTCCCGTCAATCGTTTCTCCTCAGCTAAACCGTCAACAACATTAAAAACAAGGGTAAAAGGCATCGGCTGACGAATGCTTTGTGTTTGAATCGTTTTTGGGTGTCTGTTAACATAACACCCCTATGAAAGCTAATCTGCCGAATACACCCCCTAACCCACCCAAGAACAAAACTTTGCTTTATGTCATTCTTGGGTTTCTTGCTTTTTTTGTTCTTAGTTTTATTTTTGTAGTCATCGTCATCCAACATATGGTGGGCAAAAGCACTGGTACTTCCTTTTTGCCAAGTTCCGATGAAATTACCCTGATTGATATTCAGGGACCCATTTACCAAAGCGATGATATTGTCCGGCGTATTAAAAAATTTAAAAAAGGCTCCAAGAAGGCGATGATTATCCGCCTGAACAGCCCAGGCGGAGCGGTCGCGCCATCCCAGGAAATTTATTCGGAAATATTAAGCGCTCGGGAAAATAAAAAAATTGTAGTTTCTAGCATGTCAAGCCTCGCCGCTTCAGGGGCCTATTACATTGCCGCGGCCTGCGACAAAATCGTGGCCAACCCAGGGACATTGACCGGATCCATTGGAGTCATTGCCGAATTTCCAGACGCTTCGGGGTTGCTTAAAAAAGTCGGCCTGAATTTTCAAACTGTAAAAAGCGGAAAGTTTAAGGATACCGGGGCATTTAACCGGCCCATGAATCCCCAGGAAAAAGAATATCTTCAGGAAACCATCATGGATGTTTTCCAACAATTCCTTGGTTCAGTTATTGAAGGCCGCCGCCTGGTTTTTCAGGAAAAGCTGGCCAAACTATTTCATAAAAAACCTTCGCAGGTTTCCGATTTGGAAATCCGAAACTTTGTCACCCCCTATGCCGATGGCAGGGTTTTGACCGGCAAAAAAGCCTTCGAATTGGGTTTCGTGGACAAATTGGGGAACTACTATGACGCCGTCCAGTTAACGGCTGATTTGGCTGGAATTAAAGGGGAACCAACAGTTCGGGCGGATCAACCGGTCAAATTTGAGCAGTTATTAAACGGTCTTTTGCCCTTTTCCCTTTTAACGAGATCGAGTTCAGGGTTTCAGTTGGAGTATCGTGCTTTTTAAGCCAAAAATGAATTTGTCTGTCGCTGAAAAAGGGTTGATAATTGGGTGCTTTGCCGGGAAGAAATCCGGCCGCAACTACCTTTAATCAAGGGGGAACTCGTGGCTGAACCTGCGAAACCAAAACAAAAAACGGCCGCCGCGCCGCCACCGCCTCCTGCTCCCGAACCGCCTCCCGCGGAAACTCCTGTCAAAAAACGGGAAAGCAAGTTCATGAAATATGTTTCACGGCTCATGACCACCACCGCCCTTTTTGGGTTTGGGGTTGGTTTTATCATTTTGGCCGTATTTATTCACCTCCACGGCATTCCCGGCATTTTTATAGAGGTTGTCACCCGGCTTAACCTTCATATGTCCTATTTGTTCGTGGGTTTGGGACTCCTATGCATTGGTCAGGCCAGGCATTTTCTCCGCCTCGATTTTTCCGCCGAATACAAAAAAAATAGACAATTTTCCCACGCCTGGAAAATTCCCCTCATCATCGCCGAGGTTCTTATTTATCAGGTGATCGGTTTTTACGGCCTTCTGGTAGGAATCGGAAAAGTCGTCAAAATAGAGAACTTATTGGGATTGATCGCGCTCCTTATTTTATTTTTGCTTTACGTTTTGTGGTACGCGATCGCCTTCACAAAAAACCGGTTTCCGTCCTTTGCCGCATTTCGCGTTGCCGCGTTTCTGGGACTGATTCCCGCCTTTATTTCTTTTCTTCTTTGGACCTCCCAGTTCATATTTTTAAGCCTTGTCCTTGCCTTGATCGCCTTGATCGCCTCGTTTATCAGTTTGCAAATTAAATCCACGCCAACGGTTGAGCAGAGGTTAACCTGGATTCAATTTGCCTGCGTGACCGCAACCCTGGGGCTTTTGTTGATTGTCGGAATGAACGCCTCCTTGATTGGAAAACCCCGGGCCCTTTTAGTTGGGCACGGCTTGGCTTCCCCGGACCCCGGCGGTGAAATTGGGGTTTTAGCTTATTCCCCTGAAAATAAAAAGGAACTCAATAATCCCAAAACATTGGATAACCAAAAAATCGCCTTCTCATTAAAAAAGAAGGAGGGGTGGTTTCTTCAAATTATCGACGCCAGGGTTATTGAAACTGTAAGGGAAGAAAAAAAATCTTTTATTGTTCCCGCGGGAGAAGCGTCGTTTC
>JAHFCG010000214.1 GCA_023249615.1 candidate division FCPU426 bacterium
AAATCCACCAGCGGGAACTCCGTGTACATTTCGGGGTTTTTGGAAACGCCAACTACACCCTTGCCGGTCCCAGCAGTTCCTTCCCCTCGGAAAACGCCTTCGCCCTGGGACAAACGGATCTTTACATCACCGGCCAGGTCGGCGACCACGTCAGTTTTTTGGGCGAGGATGTCATCGAATTTTCCGGCCAGGACCCGGCCATCGATACCGAAAGAATCTGGGTGGGCTATACCTTCAACGACCATCTCCAGATTCGGGCCGGCCGGGACCACACCTCGATCGGCTACTGGAACCGCACCTTCCACCACGGGGCGCATCTTCAAACCACCATTGACCGTCCGTTCTTTCTGGATTTTGAGGATGGCGGCGGGGTCATTCCCGCCCACACCATCGGGATCTTCGCCGGCGGTTCCTTTGAACTCGGCGGTTCCCTCCTCAAGTATGAGGCCAACATTGGGAACGGGGAAAGCATCGGTTTACAGGGCGATGGAGCGGGCGGCGTGGCGGGAGCCATTCTCAACCTCAACCCAAAAGGCGACAACAACACCGACAAATGTTTTGTAGGACGCCTGGTTTTCAAGCCCGAGGCAGGCGGGGGTTTGGCGCTGGGCGTTTCCGGCACCTGGAACCGGTTTGACGTGATCCCCGACGCGGATGTGGCGGGGGACCCTTTGGTTTTCAGCGGGCTCGGCCAGATTATTTTGGAGGGCGAGGTCATTTACACCAGCGAGAATTTCGAGTTCCTCGCCGAAGGTTATAACTTCCTCGACGCGGTGGCGGGCATGCCCACCCAGGGAAGCAACAACAACACGGGCTTTTACGCCCAGGCCGCCTTCCAGGCCGCGCCGGATGTGAAACCTTATATCCGGGTCGAGAACCTTTATCTGGATGGAACCGATCCCTTTTTCCGGGCGCTTCTCCAGCACAACAAAAGCGTTTATTTGGCCGGGATCAAATTAGACATCGTCCCGGTGATTTCCTCCCTGAAGTTTGAGGCCCGTTCGATTAACGAAGGCGGAAACCTTTCCACGGAGCTGGCGAGCGCCTGGGGTTTTGGTTTCTAAATATGTTTTGTAGGGGCGTGACTCATCATGCCCTAAGGATATTATTTTTCAGCTTAAGTGAAGAAGGAGAATTTCATGAAAATTTCAAAATTAATCATAAGGGCGGGGTTTGGGACGGCCATTTTGGCCGTTTTCCTTACCCAGGCCCCCGCTTTTTCAAAGACCTCGAAGGTGGTCGTCGTGGTGAAGGCCGACGGCGCGCTGGCCGATTTGACCTTGAAGGACATCCGGTCCATCTACACCGGGGAAAAACTCTACCAGGGCTCGAACAAAATCGAGCCGCTGTTAAATGGAAACGATTCAGTGGCCTCGATCTTCTTCAAAAAAATCCTGGAAAAAACCAAGGGACAGTACAAGAAAATCTGGAACAGCAAGGGCTTTGTGGATGCCCTGGTGGCCCCCGCCGTCCTTCCGGATTCCAGCGATGTGCTTCGGGCGGTTTATAAAAACGACGGCGCCATCGGATTCGTGGAGGAGGGCGATATCGCCCCCGCCCAGAAAAAATACATCAAGGTTCTTTTCACCGCCGACGCCGCCGCGGGGAAATAACGATTCCAATCGGGCCTTTTGTTGTCATCCTGAGCGCCAGCGAAGGATCAAGGTGTTGGTGTAAAACAAAGATTCTTCGGCAACAGTTCGCTTCAGAATGACCCGCGCTTTACCCTTAACCCAGCACAAACCCCAACAAGACCCGCCACTCGATTTCCTGAATCTTTGTCAAACCTTGATAGGCCTGGTCCTCTTTTGATTTTTTCCGAGCCTTTTCACAAGCGTCCACAAAAACGGCTGGTTCCCACGACCTAAGGATTTCATTTCCCTTTAATTTTAAAATTTCCCCGATGATTTCCCGGACCACCTCATCAGGCAACTTAACCCTGTGGTACCAGTACTTGGAATTACCCGCGTCGGGTTCCCGGCGGTGGAGAATGGCGTGGATCCAGTTGCCTGCCGCCGTCCCTTCATTCGCGTTGGCGATGTCATGGGCTTCCTCAAAGCAGTCGAAATAAAGGTAAAGGGCGCCCTGGACCAGGGGTTCCAGCCCTGAGGCGGCGACCGCTTCCCGGCCGTTGGCGCTGGGTTTCCCCCGTTCCAACCGGTCGAAAGGCCGGGAACCATCGGAATCAACCAGTTCCAGAATTTTGGATAAACCCTTGGGAAAAGTTTTCATTACTTGATTCCTGGATTGCCAGTTGGGGGCGGGGCCAGGTCCTCTTTCCCCGGTTTTCCCAGCAGCTCGGTGAGGATGGGTTTGAGGGCGTCCGCCCAAATTTGATAACCCTTGAGCGCCGGATGGAGCTTGTCGGCATTCATCACGCCGTCGAAAAGGTTTCCGCTCGAGTCCGCCATTTTGCCGTTGATATTAAGGAAGCGGATATTCTTACCGTCGGCCAGTTGGGCCAGGTTCCCGTTCACCCTTTGGATCAGGGGCATCAAGGCCATATGGTCGTTTCGGGGAAATAGAGCCGTCAGGAGGATGACGGCATCGGGGGCTTTCGCTCGCATGACCTTCAGGATCGCCTTGAACCCGCGCTGGATATCCGCGGCCTTTTCCTCAAGGGTCCTTTTGTCCCCGGTATTCCCGACATTATTTGTTCCCGCCAGAAGGACAATGATTTTGGGATTTATTCCATCCAACTCCCCTTTATTCAGGCGCCAAAGAACATTCTGAAGCATGTCGGCGCCCCAGCCAAAGTCCCCGGCGTTCCAGCCGTGAAAATTTTTATTCCAATTGGCCAGCAGGTCGGGGTAATCCGTGGCGCCCCAACGCCTCACGATGGAATCGCCTTCAAAATAAATATCCACCCGGCCCTGATGGGCCTTCTTTTCCAATTGATGGTGGGCGGCCTTTGAGTTCAGGTCGAACCGCTCCTGGGGTTTGTCGGCGGGCCACGGCGCGGGCGCCGGCTGGGCAAAAAGGGCGCGGGATAAGCCGAACACGAAAAGAATAACCGTTAATTTCAATTCGGCTCCTTTGGAATTCTTCGCCAAAATAAAAAGGCCCTCCCCGCGCTTGTCTGGCGAAGCCGCTTTACTCCGAAAGGATAAGGCGGCTTGTCCTACGTAGCTCAAAGAGCGAAGCAGGAAGCCAGAGAAGGGAGAGGGCCCCAGTCTAGCAGGCTGTCGGAACCTGATAAAACCCCTAAGACAGCTGCTACCCGCTTATGGTTTTTCGTATTCCTGCCGTTGTAGGGGCGATGCTTGCCATCGCCCGCTTTCCTAATCATCCCTCGGGCGAACACAAGGTTCGCCACTACCAAATCCAATTCCCTGGGCAAGGCATGCCTTGCCCCTACAAAAACTGAATCAAAATCCCCAAAAGATTTCCAAAGAAACCGCCGCTCAAATACG